>CALJUK010000959.1 GCA_937975745.1 uncultured Planctomycetaceae bacterium
GCCCAAGAAATAGCGTGACGCAGCCCCTGGCTGTGTGGTGTCGGGGCTGTGTGGTGTCGGGGGATTCTCGGGCCGGTCAGCCAAGCAGGGGGGCTGGTGTCCAAACGGCTGAATTCGACGCCGTGGCTGTCGGGACGAGACGTGGCAGCCAGGGCGATCTGAACTGTCTGATGTTCAACTGGCTGACGCCAGCCGCTTCCAGCGCAGTGTGGATCACGAGCCCGTCAATTGCCTCTGTCCGTGCCGTGTATTGCCGTTGGGGAACAGCGCAGCGTGATGACAGGCAGCCACACTTCGATTCGACAATCAGAAATGCTTCGACATTCAGAAATTAATCTTCGTCGTATGCTTCACCCGAGTGGTGAACGAGAACGTCCTGCTCGTCAGCGTCATCAATGCGGAAGCAAATCTCAGGACCATCGATCTCTACAATTGTCACACAATGGCCACCGACGACCAGTGTATCACCAACGGCTAACTCGACGGCTTCTTCGCGCACTGCCGATCTCCGAAACGACCGATTGGGAGTGGTTTGAGTTGCAGGCGACATGTCCCGCGTTAGGCGTCCGCGAATATATCATTGTGTCAGATCCCACGCAAACAGAATTGCGGGCTTGTGGGGATGTTTTGCCAACATCACTGCGCTGATACGATAAAATCGCGATTCCGCGACGGCCCTGTTGTCCACCACGCAGAGTTGCCAGACGAAGAACAGACCACTTGTCGCCAACCGGGAAGGAAGAATTCATGGAGACGCTCGAGTTTGCTCCTCTCCTCAAGCGAATCCGTTGGGGCGGCCGAAAACTGGGGACGGTACTTCACAAGCCCATCGGCGATGCCGACGACTACGCCGAAAGCTGGGAGATTTGCGATCACGGCGAGGATCAAAGCATCGTGCAGCGCGGACCGTATGCCGGTTGTCCGTTGCGGTGGCTTGTCGAGAATCAAGCGGTCGAACTTTTTGGCGAAGGTCGTGAACGATCGCAGTTTCCGCTGCTGGTGAAGTTTCTCGATGCGACCGATCGGCTTTCGGTCCAGGTTCATCCCAATGACGAGCAGGCCATCCGGTACGATCCACAGGAGAACGGAAAGACCGAAGCGTGGGTCATCCTGGATGCTGCTCCCTCGTCGCGGATTTATGCCGGTCTCCGGGCGGGTATCGATCGGGCCACTCTCAGCCAACAGATCGAGGCCGGTCGGATCGAGGACTGCCTGCACAGTTTTACGGTCGCAGCCGGGGACTGCGTGTTCATTCCCGCAGGGACAGTCCATGCCATCGGAGAGGGGATTCTGCTGGCTGAAATACAGCAGTCGAGCGACATTACGTTTCGGTTGTACGACTGGGGCCGCGTTGGAGCTGACGGCAAGCCGCGACAGTTGCACATCGAACAGGCGCTCGATTGCATCGACTTCGAACGGGGGCCGGTCGCGCCCGTTGCACCTCAGCCATTGCAGCCAGTTTGCGGTACAGGCGAACGGCTTGTCGACTGCCGCTACTTTCGGATCGATCGCCTGCACACCGAAGACGAGTTGACGATGGAGACCGCCGGAGAATGCCACATCCTGATCGTGGTCGAGGGACAATTAACTCTGTCGGACGGTTCCGGCCGCGAAGAACTCCCCCGAGGCCAGACGCGGTTGCTACCCGGTTCACAGCGGTCCGTCCGAGTGCAACCGCAGCCATCGTGTACGTTTCTGGACGTATTAGTGAAGTGACGTCGCTGGAGGCAGACGTCGCGG
>CALJUK010000960.1 GCA_937975745.1 uncultured Planctomycetaceae bacterium
CCGCGAAGTTCGTCACGATCCGGTGGCGCAGTACCGGTGCGGCCAGCGCCGCCACATCCTCTGTTGAAACATGCGTCTGGCCGGTGAGCAACGCCCGGGCCTTGGCGCCCAGCAACAGATATTGAACGGCTCGGGGACCGGCGCCCCAACTGAGCCAATCGTTCACAAAGTCCGGTGTTCCCGGCTGATTGACGCGTGTCTGGCGGACGAGTGCCAACGCGTAATCGACCACATGGTCCGTTACAGGGACTTGCCGAACAACCTTCTGCAGGCCAAGCACTTCCTGCCCTGTCATAACCTCTTCGACGTCGTCGGTCTGCAGGGCTGTCGTTGTCTTGGCGATCTGACGCTCTTCCGTGAAGCTGGGATACTTCACGAAGATCTTGAACATGAACCGATCCTGCTGAGCCTCGGGAAGCGGATAGGTCCCTTCCTGCTCGATCGGGTTCTGCGTCGCGAGCACAAAAAACGGATCGCTCAACTGATGCCGAACCTGCCCCACAGTCACCTGTCGCTCCTGCATTGCTTCCAGGAGGGCCGCCTGGGTTTTGGGTGGCGTCCGGTTGATTTCGTCGGCCAACAGCATGTTGTGGAAGACTGGCCCATGCAGAAAGCGGAACTCTCGCTGGCCTGTCTCCCGATTCTCCTGAAGCACTTCGGTCCCGGTGATGTCCGAGGGCATCAGGTCGGGTGTGAACTGAATGCGGGCGAACGTCATTGTCAGACAGCGGGCCAGCGTGCTGATCATCAATGTCTTGGCAAGCCCGGGCACACCTTCGAGCAGGCAATGCCCTCGGCTGAACAGGACAATCAACAGCTGGTCCAGAACTTCGTCCTGGCCGACGATCACCTTGGACATCTGAGTCCGCAGCCGCGAGTAAGCCTCGCTGAGCATTTTGATCGACTCTTCCGGTGTCAACTGGGTAGGTGACTCGTGGGGTGTCTCTGCCGACTTGGCCATCTGCGATTGTTCCTTTTCGATGCCGATTCCGTGTCGAAACCGAATTCGTTCGGTGCCAGTTCTGTTTCAAGTGCAGGCCACGGCGTGCCTGCTGAAGGCGATGTTCCATTCCAAAACGTCACACGCACCGCACGCGGCCAACAGCTCGGCGACCTGTCGACCGGCGGTGTTTCCCGCCGACTCGATCGCCAACACGTTCGATCGCCAACACGATGGCCCACAACGGCTTTGGACCGTCCCAAAGGGTCTCTGCAGACCGCCAGCGGACGGCAGAAGACCGACGTTACGCCGCGGGGCATTTTACGTCGTGTCAGATCAGACGACTAGAGCGCACCCCCATTCGCCTGCCAATCCCGCAAATCATGCTTTCCGGAAGTCTTTCCCAGGACTCCATGCTTCAAACGGCTACGACGGGTCCGAATTTCTTGCCGCGACCTGCTGATCGGTGTCCGTCAGGAGTTCCCGAAGTTCGTCGCAGACTCCCGGGTACTCGGCTCGGACATCATGCACTTCGAACGGATCGTCCGGTTTCAGAAACAACGCCTCCTGGATGTCCGTCGTCTCCGATGCCGGCGCCGACCTGACGAAGTGAAACTCGGACGTCCGCGCACTTTCCCCATTGACCGAGCGAAACAGGAGTCGGTCGCGACCTGGTGTCTGGCCGTCGAGTGGCTGCTCGACCGCCGGTAACCAGGACAGGCCGGACGGAGCTGCTGCACGCAGTTCGATCCCAAACCCATCCAAGACTGTCGCGGGGAGGTCCCCCGCATGGGCGAGTTGCTGCCGTCGCCCCCCCAGCCAATGGGCCTCTTCGGGCCGAGCGGTCCGAATCCACAACGGAGTATGAACCGTTTCCTCGCGGAGTTTTGGCAACGGATTGGCCGAAAGTCGGTCTCCCCCGAGCGAACGCCCCTCGGCCGCCGTCACAATCAGCATCCACTCGCGCCCCGCCAGCAGCGCACACAACAGTTCGTACAACCGACCGAAACTCTTGTCGAGGACCGAAACGAAGCCTGCGTGGACGGCCCGGCGAACGCACCAGGCATCGAAATTGTCCTCATCTGTGATCGCGTCCGCCGTCTCTGCCTGCTCGGGCGAGTGAGACGACGCATGCGACGTCAGGAAATGGTCCAACCGGTTCAGGGCGTATTTGCGAAGCGGTCGACCATCCAGAATGGCATTCCCTGCATCACGAATTTCGTTCTGCAGTCTATCGACATCCTCCAGATACAGGCATCCGTACGGACGCGGGGGAAGCCAAGGCTCGGGAACGCCCACCGAACCGATCCAGAGCAACGAGTTCTGGTGGGGACCGGCAAGAGAACGAGCCAGCTCCTCATCGACGAGCGCCGTCAGACGCGCGAATGGCATGTCTGATTCATTCATCGATAGCCCATACGTCGACACAACCGATCGGCAGGTTGCGCCAGTGTCCCGTTCCAGGCGAGACGCCTCCGCTGCAAGCAGACTTCCCTCCTCGCTCACAAGCGTCAGGCCCACTCCCGCAGAAGAGAGTTCTGACCAGAACGATCCGTCGCGAGTCCAGCCCGCCAGGGCATCGACAGAAAAGTGCTGGTCGAATGTGACCGACTCGGCCGCCAGTCGATCGAAATAGGGCGTCTGATCCCACTGGCTGCCATAGCAACCGAGCGAATCGAGCCGAAGCGAGTCGAACGTAACGACGATGGCGATCATGCGCGACTGTGTTCCCGAAGGTCAGGCGCCGCCTGACCGTTATTTTTGGTTGAGAAACGCAACGGCCAGCCCGTCTGCTCTTCCCCGAGCGAATGGATTTGGCAGAGGGTGAAGGGCCGAATGCTTTTCCCGGCAGCCGGAAAGGATTTTGTTTGGGTGGCGGGGCCAGTGATGGCAAGATTACCGCAATCGATCCAGCGCTGTCGTGACTGTCGTGAAAAACTCTTCCTCCAACGCCGGGACGGACCGTTCCAGAATCGTCTCGAGTTGTTCGATCCGCTCGTCCGGTTCCCGTTCTTCCAGCGGCCGCAGCTGAGACAAATGGCGGACGTATTCTCCGTACTCCTGCTTGTATTTGGTGACCAGCAGCCAGTGGAGCCCCCAAGCGTGGCCGTAGGCCTCTCCCGCCAGGACATCGCCGTGGAACGTCCGGTCGTTGCGGACAACTTCCCGCCAGTCGACACGTCGCGCTCCAAGTGCCAGCCGTGCATACCGGCGACTGACAGTCTGCGGACCATGCTGAACGCTCCGGCCGTCCCCTACAAAGCCAGCCGCCAGTCCCTCGTTAAACCAGACCGGAATGGGAGCCAGCCGTTGCAGAATACGGCGGTTGTAAACCTGCTGGTGAATGGCCTCATGCAAGGGGACATCGAATGTGCGACATTCGCCGATCCGCAGCACCAGATGGTTGGAGAGCGAATCGTAAAAACCAGCGATGGCCCCCGCCGACAAACCTCGATTGCCGGTGACGATTCGGGCGTAGTCGTCAAAATGGACGTCGCTTTCGAAGATCAACGCCACCAGCGGATACTTCAGTGGTTGCGCTGCGACCCGGGTATCGCGAATAAAACCTAGAAACTTCCCCTGCACGCTTCGCAGGAAGCGTCCCGCCTGCTTTAAGTTGCCGATCTTTCGAGCCCGCTCCCTCTCATCGTCAGTTGGATTTGCCAGGACCAGTCCCACGACGTAAGGGTCGGCGACGTATGTGACGATTCGGGACGAACCAAACAGATCCGCCAGCTTTGCAGCCAT
Organism: uncultured Planctomycetaceae bacterium; assembly: GCA_937975745.1. GTDB lineage: Bacteria > Planctomycetota > Planctomycetia > Planctomycetales > Planctomycetaceae > CALJUK01. The sequence goes on from CALJUK010000960.1 coordinate 3,689, forward strand.
TTCATTCGCGGTCAGAGGAACCGGAGGATCGGCGGCCTCCCGGCTGAGGACGGCTGGTTCGGGAACGAGCATCACCTGCCCGTCGTTCAGTTCTAACGCGACAGCCCCCTGCCCCGCCCCGATTTGTACGGCATCCAACTCGGCCGTCTCGCCCGAAGAGCTCCGAATTTCGAACCGGTCGGCACGAACAACCGAGGGCAGAATTGGCGCCGCCAGCAGGCACGCGATGGCAAACGTGAGGGTACGTCCAGCCGAACGAACTGAGGGCTGAATTGCGACGAACATGGCAACCTGTCAAGCTGAGTGGATCGGCCGAATGCCGCCTGCAACCGGCAGAGACGCGTCTGGGGACGCTCTTCTTCGCCGTTGGTCGCCCGACACCTATTCGTCCAGAGTAGTCGCGAACGCGTTCTACGGACATTATAGAGGGTACCACACACTCGTTACCCCCTAAAAGCTCAGACCACAGACCCAGTCCTGCAACCCCAAGCGAGCCAAGCGGTTCAACCCGGAATGAGAATCCGACCGAAATGAGAATCCGAACAGGGCATGCATGTCGTTTAGCGTAATTAACCCCTGGATGCTGATCGGACTGGCCGGCATGGCCCTGCCGGTCATTGCGCATCTGCTGAACCGCCGTCACTTCGACGTCGTTGACTGGGGCGCCATGCAGTTTCTGGAGTTGAATCCCCGGACCAAGCGTCGGCTGCGATTGGAGGAACTCCTGCTGCTGTTGCTGCGAATGCTGGCCGTGGCCGTCATCGTGTTGGCCCTCTCTCGGCCGTGGATCGCCAGCCGCTGGCTGACCGGTCTGGCAGCAGCGCAAAACCGAGACGTCGTCCTGATTCTGGATGGGTCCTACAGTATGGACTCGACAGCTGGTGCGCGGACTCCTCGGGCCAATGCGATCGACTGGGCCCACAAGTACCTGGACGAGTTGTCAGCCGGCGACACGATCGCCATTCTGGACTCTCACGATGCCGTCCGACCTGTGGTCGCCACGTCAACTTCCGACATCTCCTACGCGCGGGCTCAGTTGGACAAGGTGGGCCCAGCAGCCGGCACGTCCCACCTGGCGAACGCCATTCTGCACGGCATCCAACTTCTCAGCCGAACGACGCACGTCATTCGCGAAATCATTGTTCTGTCCGACAAGCAGGCTGTGGCCTGGCAGACAGACGATACGGCATGCTGGCGAAAGATCGATGAGCTGCTGGAAACGCCGGCTGGCAAGCCGACGATTCGCGTTGTCGATGTGGCCCCACCCGATGCCAAGCCGCCGTCCAACTTCGCTGTGGAGCGGCTGCAGATCACGCGCGAACGGGTGATCGTCGGTTTCCCCGTCCGAATCAAAACGAAAGTCGGATATACGGGGGGAGAGACCGCCGTCCGCTGTCAGGCGTATCTTTCCGTCAACGGCGTCCGCCTGCCCGACCAGTCCCTGCAGCTCGATCTCCCACCCGGAGGCGAAGCCAGTGTCGAATTCGTCCACCGCTTCGAGCGTCCCGGTGCACAAGTCGTGCAAGTGGAACTCGACCCCGATCCGCTGCTGGGAGACAACACGGCGGCGGCCGCTGTCGACGTGGTCCAGGCACTCCCCGTGTTGCTGGTTGACGGAGATCCCCAGGCCGATCCAACACGGAGTGAAACATTCTTCGCCCGACTGGCATTGTCCCCCCCTTCGAACGAGACACCCTGGATCGAGGCCCGGGTGGTGAACTGGACGTCATTCGTTGCGGCCGACATCGAAGGACGCACGGTCGTGGTCCTCGCGAACGTCCCCCGGCTGACGGATTCGCAACGAACCGCGCTGGCCGAGTTCGTCCGGCTTGGTGGCGGCGTGATGATCGCCGCTGGCGACCGCGTCGAGGCCGCCACGTACAATCAACCGCTACCGACAACCGACGAACATTGGGTCCCCGCACAATTCTTACAGATTTCCGACGAAGCGGTCGCGGAATTAAACGGCACCCAAATCGTCCGAGACAGCTTGTCAGAGTCGTGGTTGGGTAAGTTCCTCGAACCGACGGATGGTGGCCTGTTCGACGCCCGATTCACCAAGTGGTGGCGTCTGAAACCTCTCGGCAACACTCCCACCGAGAAGCCAACCACCGATCCGTCCTCCACAGCCGCCGACCCAACTGCAACCGCGGACAACACGACGCCCGACAAACAAACCGAGAAACAAGCCGACGAACCGGCAGCGACACCCGATGATCTCCTCCAACACAACCGGTCGGACACCACACCGGCCGTTGTCGGAGCGCGGCTCAACTCGGGCAATCCGCTGTTCATCACCGGTCAATTCGGTCGTGGACGAGTGCTGGTCTCGGCGGTCCCGCTCGATGCGGCCTGGAGCACGCTCCCCGCGAAGCCCGACTTTGTCCCCTGGCTGCACGAAGCGATCTTCTACCTCGCGGGAGGCGGACTTCCTCGAAACGCCCTCACGGGGGAGCCATTGCTGACGGAACTTCCTCCCGCAGCCGACATGGCCGACTACGGTTTCGTCGGACCGGACGACGTCTGGCATGACGCCGAACCGGCGGGTAACGAACTCTACCGGCTGGCCCGACTGACCGAGACCCAACTCCCCGGCATCTACCGGTTCCAGCCGAAGGAAATCGACACGGTCAAAAATCCCACGCCCGTGCGTGAGCAGTTTGTTGTGGACTTCGATCGCCGCGAAGCCGACCTGACGCCCCTCTCGGGTGAGCAGTTCGCGTTTCTGGCCAAAGATGGTCGCATCCGATTCAACTCGCCAGATCAGACTTCCGAGACCGCCCGGCCTCCGCAACGGGTCGAGTTCTGGTATCTGGTGATGTTGTTGTTCCTACTGTTTCTCGTCAGCGAACTCTGGCTGACACGACGGCTTGTCGGAGGAGGACACTTCGACGGCGGACCGGCCGGCATGGATGGCGGCGAGAAGACAACCTCCGGCCGGAATACCACCTCCGGTCAACACACCGCCGAAGAACATCCGGTCCAGTCAGCGGGGACACAACTCTGATGACTGACCGGCGGTTGTGGCTACAAACTTTCGAATCTCCGCTGTGGACGCTGTTCACATTCGCATGTGTGGTGACCGCCGTTGTGATCATCGTTTGGCTGTACCGCACCGAGCGATCGCTGGTTCCATCCCGCATTGGCAAGTGGCTGCTCGGTCTGCGCCTGGGTGTTCTCGGCCTGGTCCTGGCAGCCATGCTGCAACCGGTCTTGTCGCGGACGCATTTGCTCGAACAACGCGGCCGAATTGTCATCGCCGTCGATGTTTCTGCCAGCATGACGACGACTGACCGGCAGGCCAGCCCGGCAGAGAAACTCGCCTGGGCTCGCGCTCCGGGTATGATCGGCAACGCTTCGGTCAACGAACGACTCGACCGCTGGGCAAAGACATTGGCCGAAGGACGTGAGCCCGAATGGGTCCTGCCGACCGAAACATCTGACCCGAAACAACGGGAAGAACTGGCGACGGTGCGCAAGGAGACTCTGCACGGAACACTCGAAGCGGTCGATCAACTCTCCCGTAAAGAGATCGCCCGCCGCCTGCTCTTACAGTCCACCGATGCGCTACTCCCGGCGATTGCAGAGCAAGGCAATATCGAAGTCCGCCTGTTCGGCGGCGAGATCGCCGATGCCGATCCCGAAAAGTTGGACGGACTGATCGCCACTCCCCCCGAGTCGGTCGGGCCGGACTCCACATCGCTGTCGGCCGCCGTCGAAACGAAGGACACAGCGACCACAAGCGGACCGATCCGTGCATTTGTCCTGCTGACTGACGGACGGGACACGGCCCGCGGTCAAGCCGTCACTGCGGCTCGCAAGCTGGGGGAACTCGAAACGCCCGTCTATTCGGTTCTGCTCGGTTCGACGGAACCCGTGCGAGACCTGGCCATCGCCGAACTCGACTACCCGGAAGTTTCATTTCAGGACGACTCTCCCCGCCTGTCGGCCGTCGTTCGGGCTGGCGGCTTTACGGGAAAGTCGATCGAGGTGGTCCTGCAGCCCAAAGAGGGAGAGGCCGTCCGACAGACACTGACTGTCGAAGGGGAAATCGTCCCCGTCGAAATGCCGCTGCCGACACACGGACTCGGTCGGCATGAATACACCCTGTCGGTCACGTCTTTGCCGGGGGAAAGTCGCGAGGACAACAACTCCCGCGAGTTCGGTCTGAATGTCGTCGACGACCGGATCCGTGTCTTGCTTGTCGAAGGCGAAGCGGGGTGGGAGTTTCGCTTTATCGACAACGCACTCTCACGCGACGAACGGATTGAGATCCGGCAGGTGGTGTTCGACCAGCCCTATCTCGGTCTCCTCCCCGAGCCGTTTTTCCCCCGCCAACTTCCCGCCGTTGACGCAGCCAACGAGAACGAAAATCCGTTCGCTGGTCTGGACCTCGTCATCATCGGCGATGTTTCGCCCGGTCGCCTACCGGAACGGGTCTGGGAACAATTGGAACGCTTCGTGGCAGAAGATGGTAGCACGTTGGTTCTGACCGCCGGGCAGCGGTATTTCCCACAGCGACACCGTTCGAAGACACTGGCCGAGCTATTGCCGATCGAAGACCCGCACGAGTTTTCCGCCACAGCCGACCAGGCCGTCGGTCCCCCGTCCGAACGGGGGATACGCCTCAGCCCGACACCCGACGGACGACAGCAGCTGATGCTGCAGTTCTCCGCGGACCCGGCCGAGAACATTCACATCTGGCAGCAACTTCCGGGCATCTTGCGGGGGCAGGCTGGCCGGGCCAAACCGGCGGGCACCGTGTTCTTAAGTCTGGCGGCACAGGACGGTCGCCCCACGACTCTCGAACAGGATCGGCAGAACGCCGTCATGGCTCACCAGTACTTCGGTTTCGGCCAGGTCGTCTGGCTGGGAATCGACTCCACCTGGCGTTGGCGGAATCGTGTCGGCGACGAATATCATCACCGCTTCTGGGGACAGTTGGCACGGTGGGCCTGGCAAAACCGGGCAATGGCTGGCAACGACTATGTCAAGTTGAGCCTCGACCGCAGCAACATCGAGGTCGGGGAGAACGTTCTAATTCGCTCGCGGTGGACAACCGCCGCCCGAGAGCGGCTGGGGGCGCTCACCGATCGGGTCGTCATCTATCGCGTTCTGCCCAGCGGTCAGCGACGCGAGTATCAGACGCTCAATCTGCAATCTTCCGAATCGCAGCCGTTGTTGCACGAAGGCGAGCTGATCGATCCACCCGCTGGAGAATACCAGATTGTCCACCGGGCCGATGGTCTGCCACCGGGCGGCGAAGAAGTC
>CALJUK010000961.1 GCA_937975745.1 uncultured Planctomycetaceae bacterium
AGTTCGATATTCAACTGGCTCGCCGGGCACCGGATCGCGATTGTCGATCCGACAGCCGGTGTGACCCGCGATCGCGTCACGCATCTGCTTCACGAGGGAGACCGGTATTTCGAACTGGTCGACACCGGGGGAATCGGCGTTGTCGACATGGACGATTTGTCCGAGGACATCGAACGACAGATTCAGGTTGGAATTGATGAAGCCGACCTGATCGTCTTCGTCACCGATGCTCAGGCAGGTCCGACTCCATTGGACTATGCGGTTGCCGAACGACTGCGCCATATCGACAAGGCGAAGCTGCTGGTCGTCAACAAGTGTGATAACCCCAAACTCGAAGCCGAGGCCCCGGCGTTCTTCGGTTTGTCGGATGCTCCCTGTGTGTTGACCAGTGTGAAAGGATCGCGAAATCGAAGCGGCCTGCTGGAGGCGATTGTTCAAGCTCTCCCTCCGGCGGGGCTCGACGAGATGACCGAAGGGGAAACGCAGAGTGCCGCTCCCGAGATCAAACTGGCTGTCGTCGGCCGTCGGAACGTCGGCAAGAGCACCTTCATTAATGCTCTGGCGGAATCCGAACGGGTCATCGTCAGCGAGGTGGCCGGCACAACACGCGATAGTGTCGACGTCCGGTTCGAACGGGATGGTAAGACGTTGCTGGCGATCGATACCGCCGGCGTCCGCAAGCAGAAGAGCTTGGCCAACGATATCGAGTTTTACGGCCTGGCCCGCTCCAAACGGAGCATCCGCCGAGCCGACGTGGTGCTGATGTTTTTCGACGCGATGGAGACGATTTCCAAGGTCGACAAGCAGCTTGTCAGCGAGATCGAAGAGGCTTATAAGCCGTGCATCTTTGTCGTCAACAAGTGGGACAAAGGGCTCGAAGCGGAGATGACGACCGAAAAATGGGCCGACTATCTGTTCGATACGTTTCGATCGATGCGGCACGTCCCGGTGGCGTTTCTGACGGCACGCGAATCCAAGAACATCACGCAATTGGTCAATCTCGCGCAGGCGATCTTCAAGCAGGCTAACGAGCGGGTCGGGACGTCGCGGCTGAACCGGGTCGTCCGGGCGGCCATCGTGAACAGTCCTCCGCCGATGCGAAAAAACCGGCGGATGAAGATTTTCTTTGCGACGCAGGTCACGGTCGCACCGCCGACGATCGTGCTCAAATGCAATGACGCCACGCTGATCGATCCGGCGTGGAAGCGATATCTACTGGGTGTGCTCCGAGAGGAACTCCCCTTCAAGGAAGTTCCCATCAAACTGTATCTGCGCTCGAAAGAGGACGCAGACGTTGAAGGAACAGACACCAGCCTGGAAGACACCAAGCCCGGCGACCGTTGAGAAGCGATCGACCGCTGAGAGCGGCGTCGGTCGGGCACTTTCAGATGCTCGCAGAGCGGCCGCTACGCGGTAGCTTTGCGGGAGGAACGGCCCGTCGTGTTCTGCGACGATGGCTTGTCGCTTGGCGTCTCTGCGGTGGTCAAGTTTTCGGACGCAGGCGGGACGTCGCCTGGGCGGCGACTGAGCCAGATGGAAAAGCCGATGCCAAACAGAAACAGCCCCATGCTGACCCACTGCGAGATGGTCAGCGAAGTACCAAACTGGCCCGGCTCGTCGCTGCGAAGTTCTTCCAGGACGAAGCGATTGATCGGATACAGCAGGCAGGCCAACGCCAGGACGGCTCCGGTGCGTGGTCGCCGCTTGTAGTACTGGCTGGTAATCACCGCCAGAACGACCGCCATGATCGAGCTGTAGATCTGCGTGGGATGCAAGGGCGGTGTGGAGGCCATGCCCGGTTCGATTCGTCCCTGCGACAGCATCCCGTGGAAGGGAACGCTCCCCGCGGGGAATTGCACGGCCCAGGGAAGTTCGCACACGTCACCGTAGCAGCAGCCGTTCATAAAGCAGCCCAAGCGACCGAATGCCAGGCCAACAAAGATGGACGGCGTGAGGATGTCCGCCAGTTGCAGCGGATGGATCTGCTTCCGACGGCAAAAGTACAGGAAGGCAAGCAGGCCGGGAACGACACCACCCAAGAGGACCAGCCCACCCTGAGGGAGGTTAAAAATCGTCGAGATGATCTCGAAGCCTTCTTTTCCCGCGAAGGCTTGTTCACGGTACTGAATCAGATAAAACGCACGAGCCCCGGCGATGCCGGCCAGAAAGATCCACATCGCCACGTCCCAGACGAGGCTGCCATCTAAACCCGCCTGTTGCGCGCGGTGGGCTCCCAGCCAGGCGGCCGCGATGAAGCCAAGAAACAGCATAAATCCGTAGCTATAAATAGGGAACGAGCTGGCCGGTGCCCAACTCGGTGCGGTCAGTGCCGCCAAGCCAGCTAGCACCCAGGTGGCGATCGAACCGCCATCGACGGCCGGCTTCCAACTGCGTGACCGCCAGCAACCCGTGCCGAGTAGAAACAGACCGAACAGCAGCCAGACACCGCCGATCCCAATTCCGGCCAGACCATCCACTGGACCGAACGTCCAGGGATTCTCCAGCGAAATGCGGAGTAGGATTTGTCGCATGTCGAAGACTCGTTCTAGTCCGCATTGCGGACAATTGTGGCAGCGTTTGAACGCCGAATGATCTGCAAATCAGGCAGATGACGCCGCCAGGAGCCGCTGTTTGTAGCCGCGGCTCGCTCTAATGAGGCGGCTGATAGCGGACCCGTTGCCGGAACCCGATTTCCACGCCTGAAATCCGCCGCAGTCCTGGTATAACGGCAGGCTGGTTATGAGTCGAGTCTGGTTCCCCCTGCGGTCGTCAGGCGGGCGTTGTCGATCAGCCGGGTCGAACCAACACGTGCCGCAATGATCGCCTGCATCTCCGGCCGTGGCCTGTTGAGTTCCTCCAACGTTTCGGGATCGACAATCGTCGCATATTCGACCTGGACCAGCGGTGTCGAAGACAGCAGCGAATGCAGTTCGTCTCGGACGGCTGCGAGGTCGCTGACACCGGCGGAAATTCGATCGGCGGCCAGTTGTAGAGCCCGGGACAGCGACAATGCCGAGGCCCGCTCCTCCGAAGTGAGGTACGTGTTACGACTGCTCAGCGCCAGTCCGTCCGGTTCGCGAACCGTTGGACACGTGCGGATGTCGACTTGCAGGTTGAGATCACGGCACATCTGCCGAATCAGCAACTGCTGCTGGTAATCTTTGGCACCGAAGTAAGCGGTGTCGGGCTGGACGATTTGGAATAGCTTCAATACGACCGTGGCCACGCCGTCAAAATGCCCAGGCCGACAGGCACCTTCCCACAACCGAGTGACCTTCGAAAGCGAAACGGTTGTCTGAAATCCTGGCGGGTAGATCTCCGTCTCAGACGGGAAAAAAATGACCGGGATGCCCAGCTCGGCACAGAGCGCGGTGTCGCGTTCCATCGGCCGCGGGTATTTCCCTAAATCTTCGTGAGCGGCGAATTGCGTCGGATTGACGAAAATTGTGACCACGACGTAGTCGCCCTGGGCCAGAGCGGCCCGCATCAGGCTGAGGTGTCCTTCGTGCAGGGCACCCATTGTCGGGACAACACCGATGCGTTGCCCGCTGCAGCGAATCGGATCCAAGACCTTTCGCAATGCGTCGACAGTCCGCACGATGTCCGGTGAACTTGCCGAAATGGATTTGGACTGGGACATCACTTACCCGTTGCTAAATGGAGGCGTCTGGCAGTAAGCGGGTACCGCCGGACACAGACGAGAACGATCGACGAGCACGCGGGGGATCTCCGGGATGTTCCATTCCGGCCGACGGTGCCAGCGAGGAACTCTTCGATTTCGAGTGCAACCAGCAGTGGCTGGGTGACGAAGTGACAGGAAGCCGTCATCCAGCGGCGGCCAGTGGTGTGGGAGCAACCGCTACCGGAGGGAACGGCTTCATGTTGTTGCGCGATCCGGCATGTTCCATTCCCTGGCCGGGCAGGGGCTCCAGGAAAAGTCGACGTCTCGAACAACAATCCGGCGTTCACCCTCTCCCTCAGGGGGAGGGGGGCTGGCCGGACAATCCGGGGCACTGCTGTGGTCGGGAAATCCGTGATGGCCTGGAAGCTTCCAGTCCACCATTAGAGCGCTGTGCCTGCAAATAGCGGCTTATGGCGGCGCCATCTGCCTGATTTACAGATCATTCCGCGTTCAAACGCCGCCACAATTGTCCGCAGTGCGGACTAGTGCCTTGTCAGGCCTTAAACATCG
>CALJUK010000962.1 GCA_937975745.1 uncultured Planctomycetaceae bacterium
GTCGGTCTCCCCCCAGCAGCCAGCGGGCCTTCGTCACGGCGAAGTCGTCATAACGGTTCCACTGCCCGAACTGACCACTGAAGAGACCGTCCGCTTCGACCGTCAATGCTGCGACACGTCCCAGTCCCCGATACCAGTAGGCCGACCATGGAGCCGTGTACTCATCCTGCGAAATGACTCCGGCCGTGGCGTCAGGTCGAAGATAGCAGAGGTTGTACCCCTGCACCGACGGAAACGGGCCCGCGCTAAAGTCTCCCAGCAATCGGAAGTCGGGAAGCAGACGGCCGGGAATGCCCGCCGCGGCCTGTTCTTCGGGAACTTTGATGAACGTGTTTCGGGCCACGTTCATGGTGTCCTGCGAAAACAATCGCGGCAACTCGTTCGGGTCGTTCGTAAACATGATGCTTCCGCCTCCCCGTGTCGCCACGTCTTCGAGAAGTTTGGCATCGGAATCGGTCCTTGTTCCCAGGCCGATCACGCTGACGGTGATTCCCACCTCTGCGAAGTCTTTCAGCAGGTTTTTGTAGTCTCCTGGGTTTTCGCTGTCGGCTGCGTCGGAGAACAGGATGATGTGCCGAGTGGAGAAATCGCTGGCTTTCAGCAGTTCAGCACCAGCGGCCTCCAGTGCTTCGTAGACAAAGATGCCGCTCCCCATGCTTTGGATCTTCAGGATCTGTGACGTGATCCGCTCGACGTCGGTGACCGGAGTCAGGTCCTGGACGATGTGTGGCGAACTGTCGACCGCGATGACAGCCGCTTTGTCGGTGGGAGCCAGCAGGCGAATACATTCGGCGGTTCCCTGGTTGGCCAGATCCATTTTAGTCACATTCGTGCGAACCGGAGCGGCCATGCTACCGCTACGATCGAGCGCCACCGCAATCGCCACCCGCAGCTTGCGGTGTTCTTCCCGCAGCTCCATCGAAACAGGGAGAACCTCGTCCAGCGGGCTATTGAAGTAGCCTCCTGTCCCGAAGCTGCGCTCTCCCCCCGTCAGCATCAGTCCACCGCCGAGGTCTTCGACAAACTGGGCCAGCCGTTCCATTTTCAGACGGCCGAAATCGTCTGCAGGGACGTTCTCGATGATGACGGCCCGGTAGGGATCGAGGGAATCCTGCGTAACCGGATGTCCGGCCGCTGCCGCCACATCGACCGGAATACGAGCCCCGCGAATCGCCCGCACCAGATTGTCGTCCTGGCCGTCCCGATTGAGCACCAACAATCGGGGCCCCGCATCGACCCGCACGACAGCCGTCCCGACGTTGTTCTCGCTGATGGGATCTGCGTTCGTTTCGACCGTGGCGGAGTATTCGTAAAAACCGCCGTCGTCAATCACATCGCGAAACAGCACTCGATTGAGGCCGACGTGCAATGCCTGCTGGCCGCTCGCCAGAACGGTGTCATGCCGTCGGGCGGTGATCGTGGCGACCGAAGCCCGATCGGCCACAATCCAGACCGAAAACTGAAACGGTTCACGTGGCGAGAGCGTGTGGGGCAACTGGATCGATTCGATGGCGATGTCCCCGGTGTGTTCGCGGGGAAAATACCGGAAGTCGATTGGAATTCCCAACTCTCGG
>CALJUK010000963.1 GCA_937975745.1 uncultured Planctomycetaceae bacterium
AACTGTGCGTTCCAGGTAGTCTGCGATTGTGGGGCGTTGGCCACTTCGCCACGAGGATTCGAAATCATCGCAGATCAGATCGACCTGGTTGGCGATATCGAGCGTTTCATCGTTCGCAACGGACGGATTCATTGTTTGAACTCTCGCTTCAATTTGGAACGGCCCAACCGTAGCGTTACGGTGTCGGTCGCCTGCAATCTGCAAGTGGCCTGGCAGGTTCCACCGGTTGTGTCTCCTTCCAAGAAGAGAACCGGAGTTTCTTCAATTTGTCCGTCACTTTAAATTCAAAAAACGTCGCGTTCTCGCAGAGAGCTTCATAAGTCGAGCTCGCGTTCCCACGTCGCGCGGATCAACCGCAGCTTGCGAGTGACGGTTGCCGCCGAAATGGTGAGTTCGTTGCTGATTTCTTCCGTTGTGTAGCCCTCCAGTTTGAGAGCCGCAATTTGTCGCAAGCGATCGTCGCGCAAGAGTGCCAATGCTCGCGAATATTCTTCCTGAAGTTGCAGTAAGTACTCTGGAGTCGGCTCGGCTGAGACGAGTTCTTCGAAGGAGTATCCTGGATCGTTGTTGTCTCCAAGGCGTTTTGGTACGGATTGTCCGCCCCGCTTTTGGGCCGACTCTTTACGGACGTGGTTGGCCACCTTATGGCGAGTGATGGCCAGCAGCAACCACCAGAGTTCGTCGCGGTTTCGGACGTCTTCGAAGCGTCCTTCCTGGGATCCACGCCACAAACTTTCAAAAACAGAGACCGCGATGTCTTCCGCGTCTGTTCCTTGCGGCGGGCAATCTCGGAGTTTTGCCTGCGCTTGTTTCACCAGTTTCTGGAAATACCGTCCCCACAGTTGTTGTGCCGCGTCCGCATCGCCTCCCTTGAGATTGTTGACCCAGATCGAAACCGATCGTTTTTCTTGTTCGTCCATTAATGCCGCCAGTCCGGTGCTTCGCGTTAGTGTCCGCGGATTGCTTCGCACGCCTATGGGGGTTCACATGGTGAAAAATAGGGCCAGCCGAGATACGACTTCCGCATTTATGATGCATGTTCGCGCGTCCAAGTCCAGTCGTATTTGTAACTTGAGAGGCGTTGTTACAAGGTTGATTGCAATGCGAGACGCGGTACTTGGGTTGGTGTGTCTGTGCACCTGGTTGGGCGGGAATTGGTATTTCTACCGAGTGTGGAGTCGCGTGATTTGGAGAAAGTTCGACTTGAGAGCCCGTACTGTGACCGACTCTCGATCAGTTTTTCGGTTTCACTTCCGTGGGATCTCCGGTAGACACACAAGCGTTTCTGCGTAATTTTTGCGGCCCAAAATCATTTGCGGCTTCGAGGATTCGAAGCCGTGGGGGCTTGGCTGCCGTTGCAGTCCGGCAACGGCGAGCGCGGACAGTGGTCGTTCGACAGTTTCGGGCCGTTTGTAGATCTAGAACCGCAAATCAGGAATTTCATTGTGAGACGAGCATTCCGTCAAACTCGTCTGGCCAGTTCGTTAATCGATCTGACTGCCAGCCATGACCGTTTTGCAGAACACTTGATCGAAACTTCGGTGATCGACCGAAACGTTGATGTTCCCTATGGGGTTTCAGCGGCGATGTCAGGAACGGCAGACGTCGTCGAATTGCCCCATCATCTGGACTTGCGGCCGGCCTACAAGGGGATGTACGTCCGATGTAACTTCGGTCGCTTGCCCCGTCAGCACTGCGGCACGCAACAGACCGTCGGTGCGGCCATTAACTTGGCATTCAACTGGTGGAAGTCGGGTCACTCTCCGACAATGCGGATTGGGGGACGGCCCCACGGTGACACGGTGGCTGAGGTGGGGACACAGTTCGACTGTCGCCTGGTGGGAATGCTACCGGGCGACCCCGGCTACAGTGCCGAGAAGCAAAGGCTGTGTGCGCTGGTCTGCTGGTATGCACTCCAGTTGGGCGTGCAGCAGGGGCTTTTCGCCGACGCCGACGTCTGTCACGCAGTCAACGAACTGGCCGAAGATCTGGGGATCAGCGGCCGCATGACAGTTTGCCCCAACCACAACCGACACTTCCGGTTTGGGATGACACCCGCGAACCGGTAAGACATGACGATTGGCAGATGTCCCGGCGCGTGTGTCCTCTCTGGTCGGAATGAAGAGTCTCGGCAGTCCAGGCTTGCGGCCCCATCTTGTCGGGGGGGCGTGGTGATGGCGATTACTCTATAGCGGCCGTGGGCCGCGGTCGAAAGCGGTAGCCAACCCCTCGGACCGTTTCGATAAGGTCGGCTCGGTTTTCGAGTTTCTGGCGCAACGCGCGGATGTGGACGTCAATTGTTCGTTCCAGGGCGTTGGCATCTTCACCGCGGCTGATGTCCATC
>CALJUK010000964.1 GCA_937975745.1 uncultured Planctomycetaceae bacterium
GTCGACGTCCTCGGATTCGACGTCGTCTTGCGCCAGCACCAGTTGGGGCTGCCCACAGTCTTCGACGCCGTGCGGGCACGCGAATGTTCGGGCCGCGGTGAACACGACGACTGCAGTGGTCAGGGTCAGAAGGCGGGTCATGATTCTCTCCTTGTGTTGAGGTTTGTGATGGCGGTCTTGTGGTTTGTGGCGGCCGCGTGATCGTTCATCCGGATGCGTCACCCAAGCGGACAGGAATTCGCAAGAACTGACGAGAATTGCGGAGACATCTGGAAGATCCTGCTCTCCCAGCGACGGAATCCGCGAAGCAATCTCGGCGAAGCAGGCTCTGCCAACCGCAGGGCGCTCGCGATTCGATCGGTCTTGCGAGGCGGAGGACAGCCACAGTGAGCCGGTGACATCTGGTCACGAGAGGAAACGTTTCATCACCAGCAGCGGCCGAACTCAGAAGGCCGATGCAATCTCTGGTCGATCGCAACTCTTGCCTCGCCACTGTGGTCGGCGGCCGGCGGCCGGCGGATGTCGATCCTCGACCCGCCCGCGGGATCAACGGCAGTGGGGGTCAGCAGTGAAACAGCATCAACGTGTTTGGCCGCAAGCGATCGACCGGGTCCCCTGAAACGAGTCAGTGTTTCGCAGCCGAATGGCATGCCGCACAGGGACAATGTCCTTGGCCGATTCCATCCGAGCCGTCCGCTGGCTTACGTCGTCAACGGCCCAATGCAGCAGCCACGCGACGGCAATGAACGGGAGAAACGGAAGCGCGAACGGGAGTGCCAGGACGTATCCGATCGTCTGGAGAGCGTGGGGAACGGCTGTAGACAAACGGGTGTTGATTGCGAACATTGTCTCACCTTTTACAGGTGCGATAAGTGGGTTGGTTTGAATCTTGTCAGTCGATTAAGTCAGAGAGCTTGTAGACGCTTCATATCCAGTTCGGTTTATGCCGGTCGTCTCATCGCGCCCGACTCGCATCCGAACAGAGACGGTTTTTCTGGGCGGAGCGGCTCGTAGTTTTCGATCGCTTGGGTCATCAAGCGTGTGGATCGCATGAGAATCACTAGCTCGAGGAGGTCACGACGTTGCCGCCTTCCTGGACCGACGGGAGCGAAATCGAACGATCGGAGAAAGGGGAGCGCTGCTCGTGAGCCGCATCGCCAGTCCAGCAGGAATTCCTCCCGCCCCTGCTGCGAAGCCTGTTCAGACAGTCGCCAGACAATCAGGCTGGCCGCGCGACGTCGCCGGTACTCCGGCCGGACCGCGAGACTCAGCACGTGCGTCTGAGTGGCACGGAGTGTGTACACCGCGAACGCCACGATGTGACCCTCCGAGATCGCCACCAGTCCGTGTCCGTTGTGATCTCGGAAGTGCTCAGCGAATTCCGACTCGCTCCAGGGAGCGCTGAAACTGCGATTCTCGATTCGGATCACTTCGGGAAGATCACTGCGCAACAAACAACGAAGGTCAAGTGACGGCATCTGGGAAGTAGACATGACATTCGACTCCTGGGCCGTGAATTTGTTGCTCAAGATGGAGAGCCCGCCGGGATACGTGGTTGTTGCCTGGGGCTCGTTAGGGGAATCCGGTTTCCAGACACCGTCGGTCAGACAGGTTTGTGGATTCCGAAAACAAATCCGGATCGGATGAGGGATAGGGGGCGACGAGATGTTGGACACGGAGGTCAATCAATTCTCCGTCGTGGCGCTGCTGTAACGTCCGGGAGTTGCATCGAGTAGACTGTCTGTGAATACTGACTGTCGTCCGCTCATCGCATTTCCGGGGCCACGTCATGACGGGTCGACCTCCCGCCGACGGCGAGCGCGCTCTCTCACCAGCGCTTGATGCACTCTGCGAGGAATTCGAAGAGCAGCATGCTGATGGTCAGTGTCCGAAGCTGGAGTCGTATCTGGCCCGTGTCCCGGACCATCAGCAGGAAGTGGCCCTGAGAGAACTGCTCCAGATCGAACTCTGGTGGCGGCATCAGCGTGGGGAGACGCCGCAACCGGACGAGTATCTCGAGCGCTCTTCGCATCACGCTCAGTCGGTCAATGCAGCATTCACCGACGTTGTTAAGGGCAGTACGGGCGCCCGGGACGCCAGTATCGAAGGCGCTGCTGGTCGCCGTCAACGGCCCAGGCAGCCCGCAGCGACGACGGGGGCGGCCGATCGAAACCTGCTGTTCGGTATTCTCGCGCTCCAGATGGACTTCATTACCCGGGAGGCGCTCGTTAGCGCGATGAATGCCTGGGTGTTGCGGAAAGAGCAGCCGCTGGGTGAGATTCTGGTCGAACAGAATGCGCTGCCGACAGATCTACTGCGAATGCTGGACCAATTGGTGGAACGGCACCTCCAGCAACATGGCAATAACGCCGGGCAGAGTCTGGCTGCCATCTCGTCGGTGGAGTCGTCACTCAAGGAGTCGCTGGCGGCTTTGGGAGACGTTGAAGTTGGGCAAAGCCTGAACTGCATCGCCGCAACAGCGACCTTCGTTCCCGCGACGCCTCCACCAGAGAGTGCGCCTTCCACCCCTCGGTTTCGTGTGCTGAGGCCACACGCGCGAGGCGGACTCGGTGAGGTATTCGTCGCAAAGGATGAGGAGTTAGACCGAGAAGTTGCACTGAAGCAGATCCAGGCACATCGCGCGGCCAATGTCACCGACCGAGCCCGATTCGTTCAGGAAGCTGAGATCACAGGAAATCTGGAGCATCCAGGCGTCGTGCCGGTCTACGGCCTTGGTCAGGACGAACAGGGTAACCCGTTCTATGCGATGCGGTTCATCAAGGGGGACAGTCTCAGAGACGCCATTGGGCAGTTCCACGAGTCCTCGGAGCAGTTGTCGATTGCGGAGCGAAACCTGCAACTGCGGCACCTGCTGGGGCGGTTCGTCGATGTCTGCGAGGCGATGCAGTATGCCCACGACCGCGGAGTCCTCCACCGAGACCTGAAGCCGGACAATGTCATGCTGGGCAAGTACGGCGAAACGCTGGTCGTGGACTGGGGGCTGGCGAAGCCATTGGGGAAGCGGCCTGAGTCGGCCGAAGCGGGCGGGGAGGCGACGTTGAAACCGGCCTCGTCGAGAGACTCTGGGCAGACGGTCGCCGGCTCGCGATTCGGAACGCCTCACTACATGAGTCCCGAGCAGGCGGCCGGCAGGATCGATGCACTGGGGCCAGCGACCGATGTCTACAGCCTGGCGGCGACTCTGTACCACTTGTTGGCGGGAGCGCCTCCGTTTGATCCGGAACCGGACGTCTCTCGCATTCTCGATAGATGCCAGCAAGGAAACTTCCCGAGGCCTCGCGAACGGGCCAACTGGATCCCTCGGCCGCTGGAAGCCGTATGCCTCAAAGGGATGGCCCTGCTCCCCGAAGACCGTTATGCCTCACCACGCGAACTGGCGGCCGAGATCGAACGCTGGCTGGCCGATGAGCCTGTGACCGCGGCCCCTGAAAACATCACCGATCGACTGTCGCGGTTTGGAAGAAAGCACAAGGGATACGTGCGGATGGGCATGGTCTCATTGGCTGTTGTCACAGCCATCGCACTCGTCTCTGTGATACTGATCGACGGTGCACGACGAAGAGCCATCGACTTGGCTGGAAAGAACCAACAACTGGCCGAATCAGAGCGAATCGCCAAAGATCTCGCTGACCAGAATCTGCGTTCAGCTATGAGCGCGCAGTCAGCCGCAGAACAGCGTCTAGCGGTTGAGCGAGTCTTGCGCTTGTGTGCTGTTGCTGAGAACCGGTCCGCGTCGTCGCCAACTGTCGGATTGCTGCTTGCCGTCGAAGCGCTACGACGCAGTGAGGAGATTGCGCCAACAACTTCCGATATCGCGGAAAGCACGGTTAGAAACGTCATCAAGAGTTGCGGTGGTCTCGCATTGCATGATGGTGGGTGGGTCAAATGCGTAGCCATGACACCGGACGGTACACGGCTGGTCACTGGAAACTTCAGCGGCCAAGTGCGCCTCTGGGATCTCACGACGGATGACCCAAATCTGGCTCATGTCGAGCTGCGAGGCCATTCGTCTGAAATCGTCTGCATGGAAATTACGTCGGACGGCACGCGGCTTGTTACTGGCAGTCGCGACAAGACTGCGAGAGTCTGGGACCTGACGTCTGAGGAACCCAGTGAACCAATCCATGTGCTTCAGGGGCACAAGAACCTCATTCAGAACTTGGCCATCTCACCCGACGGCACGCGTCTGGTAACTGGAAGCTGGGATGAAACTGCACGAATCTGGGATCTCACGGCGGACGATCCCTCAGAAACCAGCGTCGAACTTGGCTGGAACTATGGACGATGCAGGTTCTTGACCGTCACTCAAGACGGTCGCCGCCTGGTAACAGTCAGCGAGAACGGAGAGACATGGGTTTGGGATCTCGAACAGCGAGATCCAGCAACCTCGGCGATTCAGATCGAACGCGTCGGTTCATACAAGAGACTCGCATCGAACGGCAGAACGCTGGTCGCATTCGAACCCGGACAGCGCCCCCATGTGAGACTATGGGACCTCACTAGCGACGAGCTAATATCCCGGGACATTCCACTCGAAACGACCAAGAGATTCGGAGTCGTGAACGTTGCGATCTCGATGGACGGTAGATGGATTGCCACCGGTTGGCACGATGGGACGGTGAGATTGTTCGATCTCAATGCGGAAAACCCTGGTCCGAAGGTTCGGGTGCTCACGGGGCATATGGGTGGACCACTCAAGCTGGCCTTCACTCCTGGAGGTGATCGCCTTGTCAGCATCAGCAGTGATGGAACGGCCCAGCACTGGGATCTCACCGCCGAATCTCCGGCTGCAACACGAGTGGTGTTGAGAGGCCATGCAGATGAGCTCAAATGCCTTGCTGTCACCACTAGTGGAGCGCGCTTAGTCACAGGCAGCCTCGACGGGACTGTGCGGATCTGGGATCTCACCACGATATCATCTGGCCGGAACAGCAGTATTCACGAACAGACTGATTCAGTCGTCTTACAGCATGCGAGCAACGTTCAGCTGTTGGACCTTTCCGGCGACGGGTCGGTTCTCTCATCAGCAACACGCATGTCTGGTTTCCGAAAGGCGAAAGTCTGGGAACTGTCGTCGGGAGTCCATGGAGTACCAATTGAGATTACCGAGGAAATCGGTTCCGAAGTTAGGTGCATGGCGCTGACTCCGCGGGCAACGAGGCTCGCCATCGGATACCGTAGGCAAGGCGCACGTTTGTGGGATCTTTCTGCGGAAGAACCGTCGGAGACGAAGATCGTCTTGAAGGGACATTCGAATGGCGTCGTATGCTTGACGATCAGCCCGGATGGAAGATGGCTTGCAACAGGTGGCAGGGATGGGAGTACGAGACTGTGGGATGTAACGGTTGCGAATCCGAACTCCGCTTGCATCGTCTTGGAGGAAGACCCAGAAGAAACAACGGCCATTGGTTTCTCGCCAGACGGAGATTTCCTCGTCACGGGAGGAGGCGAAGGAACTGTGGCAGTTTGGGACCTCACAACCAACGAACCAAGAGCAGCGGCTCTTGTTCCTCAGAAGCACGCCGGGCGAATCACTTTCTTGGGCATCACTTCGGACGGGACACGTCTCGTGACCGGGTCCGATAACGGAACGGGTTTTCTTTGGGAGCTTCGGACTCATGATTTCGAGTCGTCGGTGGTGTCCATCGGGGAGGACGCCCTTTTTGATAATGTCGGAATTGCGCCGTATGGCATGCGTCTCGTGACCGGAAGCTGCAGTGGGGCACTTCGCAGTTGGTATCTCGGCGTGCCCAATTCGACTGTGACCAGCTTCATGTTGAGCGGCCATTCAGATCGAATCGCAGAGATTGCAATTACGCCCGACGGGGCTCGCCTGGTAACCGGCAGCCATGATGGTACGGCGCGAATCTGGGACCTCGGGCCTGATTGGCCCCACACTACAGGAGTCGTACTGGAGGGACATGAGGAGAGGATCAGCAGCCTCGCGATCACACCCGATGGACAACACCTAATTACTGGTAGTTGGGACGAGACGATTCGCATTTGGCCGTTGTCGCGCGAGCAGGTCTTGCAAGAAGCCCGCAGGAGATGTGGCTGTAATCTCACCCGTGATGAGTGGACCCGGTTCTTTCCGGATGAAGCATACCGAAGGACATTCTCAGAATTACCGCCAGCGGAATGATACTCAGCCCGTCAGCGGGCGATTGACTTGAGCACGGCCAGGTCAGCCTGCATTTCGCGGTACAGCCAGAAGACGAGGCCGAATCCGATGACACCGCCGAGGCAGATCACCGCGATGATCCAGCCGGGGAAGATGAGGTGACCCGCACCTCCCAAGAGCAGGCCTGTCATGGCGAGCAGCGGTACGGACGCCGTCAGCCCGAGATACAGGGTCAGTCGTCGTTCGAGTGAGGTCAGCTCGGGCAGATCCTCCGGCTGGCTGACACCGTACCGAACCATCGCCGGGTAGAGGCACCTGACGCAACAGAACGTGACCAGGAACACTGGATAGGCCGTCGCAACCAGTCCGCATGTCAATTGGGAGACAAAGAAGTGCAGGTAGAAGCCGCGGGGAACCTGACCGGCCGCGAGATCGATGCAACTTGGATAAACGATGCCTGTTATGAGCCAGACGGTCATGCACACGAAACCCAGGTGTTCGCCAAGCCGCAGGCAGGCGCGCACGTGCGAAGATGATGATTCGTCGTCGGGCAGCGAAGTGTTTTCTCGCCTCACGAATGAGTTGACCCGATGGACAAGCCACACGCCAATCGTTAACCCGATCGGGAAGGCAATGCCGTTCACCCGGTGCTGGATCTGCTCAAACCGCTCCGCAACCGCAGGGACCTGCTCGACGACGCGAGACACGAGGACGGTCTTGTTGTACGCATAGTTGGCGACTGCGACGACCGCATTGGGAATCAGTGCAATGGCAGCAAACAGAAACACCGCAATGCGGCGAAGGCGGACGATCCAACTCCTCGTCGGTGGATAGATCAGCATTCGCGCTCGGCTGTCCTGGCAGACTTTCAACTGCCGGGCCAGTTGGCCTGCATCGCTCCATCGCTGCTCACGGTCCGGCTCCAGCGACTTCGCCAGGACCGTGGAAACAGCCCGGGCCTCGGGCGGCAGACCGGCCTCGGGAGGTGGGCGCCACGCCTTGCGTGATGCGATGAGCGAATCGATCGTCTGTGCCAGATCGCCGCCCTCCGGGTCGGAACACGGACGTTCACCGTAAAGGAGTTCCCAAAGCAGAACTCCCAGCGAATAGATGTCGGCCCGTTCGTCCAGATCATCTGGCTCCCGATGTGGATTCGGATGGCTCGCTTCAAGTTGCTCCGGTGACATGTAGACCAGCGTTCCACCGAAGTACGACGTTGCCGTCGTGCCGGCGACATGTGACCCGAAGGAGATGTTGAAGTCGGCCA
>CALJUK010000965.1 GCA_937975745.1 uncultured Planctomycetaceae bacterium
CGGGGTTAATCGACGCATCACCCTGGATGCAGTCGGTGTATTCGAGAAACGTGCCGGCCGGGTATTGATAGCGGTTGACTCCACTGACAATCCCGTAGGTGACCGTCGGCTGAAAGTCCGTCGCCAGCAGGAACGGGTTTCCCATCGCGAAGACCCATTCGCCCGGTTGGACGGTGTCACTGTCGCCGAGCGTGGCCGTGGGAAAATCGTCCCGGCCAAGCAGCTTAATAAGCGCCACCTCGCCCGTGGGATCAATCCCCACGATGACGCCGTCGTACAACTGACCGTCATTCAGTCCACACCGCATGAAGTCGCCGGCACCGTCTGTCACGTGAAAGTTGGTGAGGGCGAATCCGTCCGGCGTAATCAGGACGCCCGAACCGCCCCCTCCCCCATCACTGCCGAAGACAGCCACGACAGATGGGGCGACCCGCTCCATCACGGCAATCCGCTGCCGCTGTGCCTCCAGAACGGCCGGATCGGCAGCCTGCCCCCAAACGGGGAGACCACACAACAGGCACGCAGCCAGCAGCACGATTCGTGACATGTTTAACGGCATGAAGTTTCACTCCGCCCAGAATTCACACAGCCAGAAGCGATGGGGGGCATTGGCAACGTCATTTGATAACACGGGCATTGGCCAGGTCGAGGTGGTCCCCGATGTCCAGGCCATCTCCAAAGTCGACCAGAATCTCAAGGTCGAGCACGTTTGTCACGTCCAGGTCCAGCGGAACAGCCGACGCCCCTCCCTCGACGATGGCTTCCAACAGAACACGATCGTCGCCGCGGATGACCACGTTGACGCTCCCCAGACCGGACTGAATGGCATCGTCAATTCCCATCACCGCCTTAAACTGCCGGTACTTGCGACCCAACCTGTATTGCAACCGCGTTCTGGAATGGATCGCCAGGCCGCTCTGATACGATTCCCCGTCCAAGCGGATCGGACCACCGTCCAGGCTACGGTTTCGACGGTATTCCCAGACGGTGTCAAAAAACGGCGTGTAATCGACAGCGCGCGGCTCTAACTCGGACAGGAAGGCAATCTTGCCCGCGCTGTAATCGACGGCCAGCAGTTCGGCGGACTTCAACTCCAACCGATCGCCACCCCGCAGCGTCGCCTGCAACCCAGAGTCGTTCCACACAACCGACATGGCCGACAGCCGACTCCCGTCGGCAAACTTCAGTTCACAAGCCGCCTCCGGAAGGTCCTGTGGCCGGCGGAAATAGATCACTCCGAAGACTTTCTCGCGGCCCACAGGGACTTCGTCTCCATCGAGCAGAAAGGCGACGCTGGCAGCGGCAATCTGTCCGACGACGCCGTCATAAAAATCGAGCCCGTTGTCACGGCGGACGACCAGCAAATCACGCCGCGACTCTTTTTCCAACAAGCGAGACCAATCTTGGGTTTGCGAGGCGACAGCAGCTCCCAGACGAATATGGGCAACCCGAACAAGGGGAACTTCAATCGGACCGGCTGACTTCGACTGGCAGCGGCAGATGTCCGCGTCGGTCTGCACTTGCTGGCAGTGCAATTGCGAGCCGTCGATCAGAGTGACGGTCGCCAGGGGCGTTTCGGCGGGAGTGACGGGCTGGCGATCCGTGACACGCACTTCGAGAAGTTCGCCCAGGGGAACCGTACGGTCTTCGCCCGCGACATTCAGAGCGACGGCTTCCCGATCCAACTGCACGAAGTGGCCGGAAATCTGCTCACCATCCAGTCGAGCGACCTGGCCCTGCAGCCCCAACGCCGTGATGGCAGCCATAACGGGCCACACCAGCAACGGATTCACATCACACCTCTTCCCAAGGCGATCATTCGCACACAAACAACCCGGCGATCACAGTCGACGCCGCGCCTAACGACCCGAACTTGCCTGTCGGCCGGCTAATTTCTTGAAGTATTCTTCGACGGCCTGCTTGTAGTTGGAAGGGAAGTTGCGATTAATCAGGTTTTTGGCCCGAGCCTCGTCCTTGGGGGGCAACGCTCCCCAATCCCCTTTGCTGCTCACCTTCTTGGGATCCACTTCTCCAGGCGCTTTGGCCCCTTTAATTGTGCTGTCCTGGGCCGGACCAGAGGGAGAATTACTGTTTCCCCCGCTACTGCCCCCTCCGCCACCGCCGCCGCCGGACTGGGCTTCAAGTCTTTTGATAATCTCGTCGAGCGTGGCAATGATTTCGTCTTCCACCTTCTGGACAGTCGGGCCACCCCGCCCCAGATCGAGCCGGCGTTCGACGTCGGACATTTTCCGGGCCACTTCATCCAGCGTACTGTCTTCCAACTGCTTCAGATCGGCCTCCATCAACCGGGCCACCGTCACATAACGGACCGGCGGATCCTGTGTCTTATTGAGAAGCTGATCCAGCGTCTTCAGGCCGGGCTCTTTCTGCAACAAACTGTGCTCGCAGACCGCTTTGAAGAACAGGAAACCGGCCGGATCGATGGCCAGAGAAAGATCGAGCGGATCGTACACTTCGAGTGCTTCGTCGAACATCCGCCGCCGCGCCAAGGACCGCGCGACATAGTCCGACAAGTTGGTCGCGATCAGCGGTGTCTCTCCGGAGGGGAGCATCGCAGAGAGCGTTTCGAAGTCGATCGGTGGTCCGTCCGGGGCGCAGGCCGCAAGCAACTTCCGGGCCTGTGGGTCGACCAGAGAAATGGTCCCTACGGTCGCCTCCCGCAGCAGCCCACATCTCGGCCGTGCGCTGAAGGACGGCCTGATCACCGGCACTCCGTTCGGCCACCCAGCGGAGCACCTCGGACTGCAAATCCGCCACGCGAGGCGGCGCGAGAACCTGGCCCAGCGACGGGGACGCGATCGTCAGGCAGACAACCCCCGCCAGGCAGGCCCGTGTCAGACGATTCTGGATAGTTTGATTCATTGACCTCGATCCCGTCAGCCCAGCGTCCCGCCAGCCCCGCGGCTGGACGCGAACGTCCCACGCCAACCTACTGATTCTTACCAATGGCGATATCGTGTGTGATCTGATGCACGCGCGATTGCCGACCACTCAGATCCCGCAACTGTTCGACCACATCCGGATCGTTGGCCTGTTCGCCGTCACTCTGGCGACACAGCAACCGTGTCCGACGGTTAATCCGAAACTGCAATGAGCGTAGCATCTTCAACTCGGCGATATTGTCTACCAACCCCGGATCGGTCGGTTGTGCCTGCATCGGGGGACTTGGCTTGTCTTCCCCCTTCTCCATTTCCTGCTGCAGTGCGGCGATGATTTCTTCCAGAACTTCGATGATATCCTGCTCGATCGCCTGCGTCACTTCGCCGACTGCGGCTTGATCCAATCGTCGCGAGACAAGCCGCATGTCCTCGCGAAGTTGCTCGACCGCCTCGGGCAACGCCACGGACGAGCCCTCTTCTCGCAACAGCGTCAACGCCTTGTCGGCTTCGAGCCCAATCTGGTCCTGGTCACGAGCCAGCTTGATCGCCCGGCTGCTATGCCGGCTGGTCCGCTCAGCTTCGGGAATCTTGTCGATGGCCACCGTCCCACTATGAACGACGAGCTCCATCGCCAACATTTTCTGGAACCGGGCCTCCAACGCCGCCAGCAGGAGATCCTTCTCTTCTTCACGCAACTGACGGAGAATCTCTTCGAGCTTCTCCTTCGCGGCCGTCAATTCCTGGATTGCCTTGTCCTGGTGCTCGGACGCCTTCTTCTGCTGCTTCCCCTTCAGCTCTTCGATGGCCCGCTCCATTTCGCGGTGGGCCTCTTCGATTTCCTCTCGGCCGGGTGTCTGCTGGGGAGAATCACCGGGAGACTGTGGGCTCGACTCCGATTCAGATGGTTTCCCTTCAGATGGTTTCCCTTCGGACGGTTTCCCTTCGGACGGCTTCCCTTCAGATGGCTTCCCTTCAGATGGCTTCCC
>CALJUK010000966.1 GCA_937975745.1 uncultured Planctomycetaceae bacterium
AGGCGCGGTGATGCCCGGCGGCAGTTGGTCGAGGGTGACCTGCACGGCGGGCAATTCCTCACCAAAACGGGTCAGCACGACTTTGGCTTTAGCCGTCCCACCGGCGACCAGCGATTCGGGTGGTGATCGGCTCAGCTATCAACGGGCCTGCGAACTGATTGTGGAGGCCTTTCACGAATTCTCAGCCGAACTGGGAGAGTTTGGAGAGCTGGCTCTCAAGCAGAGCTGGATCGAGGCGGAGAACCGATCCGGAAAACGGCAGGGAGGCTTTTGCACAGGATTCCCGACAAAGGGGGAATCGCGAATCTTCATGACCTTCACCGAGACACGGGACAGCATGTCGACGCTGGCTCATGAGCTCGGTCACGCTTATCACTCGTATGTACTGCGGGATCAGCCGATCTATCTCCAGCAATACCCGATGAATCTGGCTGAGACGGCGTCAACCTTTGCCGAGGCCGTTCTGGCGGATGTCATGCTGCGGGAGGCGAAGTCTCCCGCCGAGGAGGCGGCCCTTCTGGATGGAATGCTGGCTGACGCGGTGACATTTCTGATGAACATCTACTGCCGGTTCTTATTTGAAGACGAGTTCTATCGGCAGCGGGTCAAAGGAGAGATTCCGACAGAACAACTGCACGAACTGATGACGGCGGCCCAACAGAGAGCGTACTGCGATCAATTGTCTGCGGACGGCTGGTATCCGCAGTTCTGGGTCTCCAAGCTGCACTTTTATATCAGCGAATTACCGTTCTATAACTTTCCGTATACGTTCGGATATCTTCTTTCCCTGGGTGTGTACAGTCTGGCCGGCAGTTCGCAGGGGAGCTTTCCCGACGAGTATCGCAATCTCCTCGTTGCAACCGGGCGGGAACGGACCGAGGATGCCGTGCGGAATGCGTTCGGTTGTGATCTGACGGAACCCGATTTCTGGGAACGCAGCCTGGATGTGATCGCTGGACGGATCGAGCGATTCCTGGCGGCAACTGAGGGGGCCGTCAGTTGAGATGGCGGACCAGGCCAGCGCGGGATGACTCATAACGTGTGCACGAGCGGTAGCGGCCGACCGATGTTCCCCGCTGGTGTCAGCTATTCCAGCCCACAGACGCTCGAAACGTGCCGCCAAAACGCGTACGATTGCAAGAACCGCGGGGCGTGACGGGAGATTGTCGCGTCGCTGGTGTTGGCTGTCTCTAAGCCGCCCTGCTGAAACCAACGAGTCGAATCTTGACGAAACAGCCGCGGACTGGGGGGATGAGCGTCCGCTTGTTGACGACCGGATAAAGTGACTGTGACAACGACCGAAGAAATTGAGCAACACTCGCCCGACGATCGATCGGTCGGGATTGTTGAGTCGCAGAAGATGACGCTCTTCGAGCCGCCGAATCGGTTGCGGCTTGCCAGCGGTGCGGAGATCGGCCCGATCGAGGTGACGTACGAGACGTACGGTGAACTGTCACCTCGGAAAGACAATGCGATCTTCGTCTGCCACGCACTCACCGGAGATGCGCACGCTGCGGGATGGCCTAGCACGTCCCAAAAGAAGGCGGGTTGGTGGGACGAGTTTATCGGTTCTGGGAAAGGACTCGATATCGATGGGTCTTTTGTGATCTGTGAGAACGTGCTCGGCGGGTGTCAGGGAACGACTGGGCCGGGCAGTCTCAATCCAGAAACGGGGACGCTGTACTGTCAGGACTTTCCGTTCCTGACGGTCGGAGACATTGTGACCGTTCACGCGGAGCTGGTCCGCAAGCTGGGAATCGAGCGTCTGTTGGCAGCGGTCGGCGGGAGCCTGGGTGGAATGCAGGTCCTCGAATGGGCGGCCCGCGAACCGCACGCTTTCGATGCAGCCATCGTACTCGCTTCCGCCGCGAAGCTTTCAGCGCAGGGAATTGCCTTCAACGCTGTGGGACGTCGGGCCATCAGTACCGACCCTG
Organism: uncultured Planctomycetaceae bacterium; assembly: GCA_937975745.1. Taxonomy (GTDB): domain Bacteria; phylum Planctomycetota; class Planctomycetia; order Planctomycetales; family Planctomycetaceae; genus CALJUK01. The sequence goes on from CALJUK010000966.1 coordinate 1,935, forward strand.
CATTTGCCGACGGTCGCTATTACGACACCGAGGGACCCAAGTTTGGCCTGGCATTGGCCCGGATGCTGGCCCACATTACGTACTTGTCTGACGTATCGATCGAGATGAAGTTCGGCCGCCGGCTGCAGGAAGGGGGCAACCTGGCCTACGACATGCAGCATGAAGTCGAATTCCAGATTGAGAGCTATCTGCACTACCAAGGGACTCGGTTCGTCCAGCGGTTTGATGCCAATAGCTACCTGTACCTGACACGGGCGATGGACTACTTCGACCTCCACGAGAGGTACGGGTCGCTGACAAACGCGTTCGCGAAGTCGGATGCACGCTTTCTGGTGGCGTCTTACGATACTGATTGGCTGTTCCCCACGAGCCAAAGCCAGGAGATCGTCCGGGCACTACTGACCCTCGGAAAACATACGACATCCGTCGAGTTTGGCAGTCCGTACGGACATGACTCGTTCTTAATTGAACACGAACAGCTAGCCGCAATGGTTGCCCCGTACCTTGAACAGGCAGCCGAGCACCGCCGGTTGCACGAGCAGCGGTTGGCCCGCGAGACAACCAGACAGGCCTCAGCATCACCCGGATGAAACCGACTTACCACGCAGACGACAACCATTGTCTCGACGGCGGAATGAGTCCGCGGATTACGACGAACTGAAGTCAGGATGAACTGAAGTCAGGATGAACTGAAGTCACAATGTGACCTTCACGAGGAAGCATCCCATCATGAGTGGCCGCCGCACCAAACCCCCGCGAGCAATCAAAACGCCCAAAGTGGTCCGTCGCTATTGCATGACGGATCCGGCTGCTGAGCTGACAGACGGCGTCATTCTGCAGCACATCCCCGACAACACCCGGGTCATCGACCTGGGGTGCGGGGACGGGCGGCTGCTGGAACGCTTGCGAGAGGAGCGGAAAGCACGAGTTCTAGGGGTCGAGTGGGACCTGGAGCAGGTTCTGGGGACGGTTCGTCGCGGCGTGGCCGTCATTCAGGCCGACTTGGATCACCGGTTGCCAGATATTCCCTCCAACTCGTTCGACGTGGCTGTGCTGAGCCAGACGTTGCAGCAGGTTCGCCGCCCGAAGACACTTCTTGTGGAGATGTTGCGGATCGCTCAGCGGGCGCTGGTTGTTATTCCGAACTTCGGCTACTGGAGAATTCGACTGCAGGTTCTGCGCTATGGTCGGGCTCCTGTGACCGAAGAACTTCCTTACGAGTGGTACAACACACCGAACTTGCACTTCATGACGATGACCGACGTCTGTGATCTAGCGGCGCAGTTGGGAATTCACGTTCGCAAGATCATACCGCTGATCAACGGGCGTGCGGTCGAGAATGCGTGGGCTCCCAATCTGCGGGCACAGAATGTGTTCTATGTTCTGGAACGGCCAGAGGCAGGGACGGTAGCGACTCTCGAGGCAAGTTCTCCGGCTGTCGATCTGCGGGATTTTGGTGAATAGGTCGTTCTTCGCCGCCCAATCCGGGTGCAGATTGACCGTGATTGCTTTCGGGGAGTGTTGCCGGTGTCGGGCCTGTTGGACAGTCTGTCTTCCATTTCGACGGTCGTCATCCTGGCGATCTTTGCCGTCCATCTGTTTGCATTTGGGCTGCTATGGGGGTGGGCTCGCCGGGATCTCCGACAGATTGTTTCCGCACTCGATGAATTTACCCGTGGCCTGAAGCACCGCAGCATTCTCGATGCGCGGTCGCGACTGTCCGATCAGATTGATGCGTTTCTGGCCGATGTGAATGACGTGCTGGAGGCCCCGAACCGCCGCGACGACCGGAGCCAGCTTCAGAACCGAATCAATGTTCTGGACGAACGGCGGCAGTACTTGAATTCGCTTCGCTTTGACACTGCCTATACGATTTGCCGTACGATGATTGAAGCCTACCCGTTGGCCGGAGTTCTAGGGACGATTCTGGCCATAGGGGCCGCGCTTCAGCAGGGAGTCGGCGCTGGAGAGACGTCGAGCGTTGGACTGATCGTGGGACGATTCGGTGATGCAATCTGGTCAACCTTCGCCGGTCTGTTGGCTGCCATCGTCCTGATGTTCGTCAACAGCATCGTGGAAGCGACATTCAAGCGGATGAGTGAAAACCGGGCTCACGTTCGTGAGACGGTGGCCCATGCCAAACGGGAACTCAGTTCTTCTGCCGAGGGGGCCGCCTGATGCGATTCACTCGCCAGAGATTGACGTTTCAACTGACACCATTGCTCGATTTGCTGTTGATTGTCATCTTCGCGCAATACATGGAAATGCAGGAAACGACGGCTGCGACGCGTGCTCAGCTGCAGGATCAGCTGGCCATGCAGCAGATGGCTTTGGAACGCCGAACCGAGTTGTCCCGAGTCGAACGGGAACACGCAGAACTGTCCATCGCCGCGATGCGGCAGACAGCCGAGTTGGCGAAGAAGCAGCTCGCCGTTCGCGAGATTGAATTGCAGGCAGCCGCACGAAGCGCGATGGAGCAGCGAGACAGAGCCGGAGAGATCTTCGCCGAACTGTTCAACATTCCGCGCGAGACGCTCGATGCCGCTTTGCCATCCGGGGCGGGCGATGCCCCGCGGACAGAAGCTGACGTCGCACGGCTGAAACGCGACCTGAAGGAATTGGCAGAAAGTTCGGGCCGGGACGTGATACGGCATCTCTTGACGTTCGAAGAAGTTAAGAAGCACTGCGATCTCTGGCAGATCCATCTTCGCGATGACGGTGTGGTGGAGTTCTCCGCCGGGGAGAACTTTTTCGTCCTGCGGGCAACATCGAAGGATGAGTTCGTCAAACAAAGCCAGATGTTCGCCCGGTACCAAAAACTCCCTGATGCCAAAAGCCTGGTTGTCATGCTGGTCTCGTGGGGCGATGCGGAATTCGGCGATCGTGAGCCGATCATCGAAGGGCTCCCACAGCTGGCGACGCGACTGCAGGCCGACGCCGGTGGCCGAACGAGTTTTGAATATGCATTGCTCGGCTATCAACCGAAGTTTAGCCTGGGTCAACCGAAGTAGAATTTGTGGTAATTTAGACCGGTGTTCCGATTCACGGTCGAAACCTCAGCGAGCGGGAGTATCCGATGAGACGCAAAGGCCTTGTTGTGGCCGGAGGAATTCTCGTGGCGATTGGGATCTACCTGGGGACGCTGTTCCAGGGGTGGGAACTTGGTGTGGGCGAGTCGGGAACCGGCGACAAATCGCCCCCAG
>CALJUK010000967.1 GCA_937975745.1 uncultured Planctomycetaceae bacterium
TGGACTCGCCGTCGTTGCAGCCCGTAAACCGGGCCATCGAACGAACGGCCCGGTATCTGTTCGACTCGCAATCGGCGGACGGCTATTGGGTGGGGGAGCTCGAAGGAGACTCGATTCTCGAATCCGAGTTCATTCTGCTGCTGGCGTTTCTGAATCAAGAGCATTCCGAAAACGCGCAACAGGCGGCCGAATACATCCGGCGGCAGCAGATGCCCGAAGGTGGATGGGCGGCCTATCCCGGTGGACCGCTCGAAATCAGCGGATCGGTGAAGTCCTACTTTGCACTGAAAATTTGCGGCGACCAGCCAGACGCCGAGCATATGCAGCGGGCGCGCGCGGCAATTCTGCAGGCCGGCGGTGTCGAGAGGGTCAATAGTTTCACCCGGTTCTACCTCGCATTGCTGGGTGCCATCCCATATTCCAAATGTCCGGCCGTCCCACCCGAGTTGATTCTGCTTCCCGAGTGGTGTCCGTTCAACATCTACGAGATGTCGGCCTGGTCGCGGACGATTATCGTGCCGCTGAGCCTGCTCTGGGCCTACAAGCCGCGGCGTGTCCTGCCGGCTGAGTTACAGATTCCCGAACTCTTCGTGAATTCGCCCGACCAACTCCCAACCAAAATGCTGCCGTCCGATGACGGCCAGAAGCCGGAGGGCTGGTTCAACTGGCGGCGGTTCTTCGCCGGTGTCGATCTGGCGTACAAAGGTCTCGAACGGCTGGGCATGAAACCATTCCGCAAGCGGGCCATCCAGCGGGCGACCGAATGGATGACCGAGCGTTTTGAGGACAGCGACGGTTTGGGGGCCATCTTTCCGCCGATCGTGTGGAGCGTCGTGGCCCTGAAGTGCCTGGGACATCCGGACGACTCACCGCTTGTGCAGCGGGCGATGAATGAATTGGACGAGCTGGGCATCCGCGAGAACGGGACGCTGCGTCTACAGCCGTGCAAGTCGCCGGTGTGGGACACTGCGATCGCCACACTGGCATTGCGTTCGGTCGGTGTTTCTCCCCGGCATCCGGCAATTCGCAACGCGGTTGGCTGGCTGTTGTCGCGTGAAGTTCGTCATCCAGGTGATTGGTCGCTTCGCTCGCCCGATCAGGAACCGGGTGGCTGGTACTTTGAATTCGCCAACGAGTTCTATCCGGACGTAGATGATACGGCGATGGTGATTCTGGCGTTGTCGCAGTCACTGCCGACCGGATCGCACAGTCGCTGGTGGCCCGATTTCAGGCCGGATGATTGGAGCCCGCACGCCGTGGATCGTGATGTCTCTGCCGTGCTGGCTGGCCGAATCGAGGAACCAGTCGACGCCCTGGCTGACATCGAGGCGATGCGTCCAATTCTGTCCGCCGTGCACCGTGGCCTACGGTGGGTCTTGGGGATGCAGTGTCGCGACGGCGGATGGGGTGCCTTCGACGTGGACAACACGCGTGAGTTGTTCACGCAGGTTCCCTTTGCCGATCACAATGCGATGATTGACCCGCCGACAGCTGACCTTACCGCGCGGATGCTCGAAATGTTCGCCGCGGTCGATGTGCCGATGGAGCACCCGGCGGCACGTCGAGCGGCTGAGTTCGTCTGGGGCCAGCAGGAGTCGGACGGTAGCTGGTACGGCCGCTGGGGCGTGAATTACATCTACGGTACGTGGCAGTGTCTGGTTGGGCTGACTCGCTCTGGTGTTCCCACGTCAGATTCGCGGATTCAGGCGGGAGTGACGTGGCTGCTGTCCAAGCAGCAGGCTGATGGTGGCTGGGGGGAATCACCCGAGACGTACGACGCCCCCGAACTTCGGGGCCAGGGCCCCGTCACCGCGTCACAGACCGCTTGGGCTCTCCTGGGATTGCTGGCCGGCGGTGTCCGGGCCGATCATCCGGCTGTCGAACGGGGAATCTCCTGGCTGTTACAGACGCAACAGGAGGATGGTACTTGGGTTGAGCCGTGGTTTACCGGGACGGGCTTCCCGCGGGTCTTCTATTTGCGATACGATCTATATCGGATATCGTTTCCGTTGATGGCTTTGGGCCGGTTTCGCGAGGCACGCCGCGCAGCAGCGCGAACCTGACGAACGCTGGTCGTTCGGTTGCCGACGTGCTGCGAATGGATGGAACACGATATGAGCTCGCTTCCTGGACGACTGGGATCGTTGACCGCCCGTGACGTTATGACACCGCATCCGATTGTTCTGGAACCTCAGATGCTGTTGTCGGATGCGTTTGAGACGCTTCGGTCACACCACGTTTCCGGCGCACCCGTCGTGGACGCTTCCGGCCGGCTGGTGGGAGTCATTTCGCTGGCTGATCTTCTTCCTGGTGAAACAGCCGGTGGAACGCCCGACCCGTCCCCGCCGGTCGCGTTGGCGCATGGACACGACCGAGCGGCTTGGGACCTTTACGACAGTGCTCGATCGTCACAGGAGTTGCCGCATCATGGTGTTGTCGCGGACGCGATGTCGACCGAGGTGACTTCCATTCTGGAGGACACACCGCTGGTCGAAATTGCACGTTGCCTGTGCAAGGGGCACTGGCATCGCGTCCCCGTGATCGACCCCGCAGGAAATCTGTCGGGCATCGTCAGTACGATGGACCTGCTGGCTGCGATGGTCAATGTCGTCGACGAATCCGAATCCGCCGGTTAGGCTCAAACCGGTCTACGCCGACTGCGAAGTATCGTCGAGTCTTGTCCGTGGCAGAAGGCCGCCGACGTTTTTCTAAGCGTTGCGTCGCCTTGGCATTCTTATTGCATGCCGTTCGACCATGAGTTAACGTTGGACATCGGGCAGTGGCTTCTCGCCGGGGGTCGGCGCGGGGAGAACGCTGGGCGTTTCGCGAAGGAACAGCAGCGGGAGTGTGACGTGGCGCAGCGAACGCGCGGCGATCGATTTTCGCTGTCGTCTGTCGTTCGACTGCCAGTGGTGACACAAACGAATCTTGTATTGACCGGAAGCCAAACGAGAAACGAGCGGCCTGGGAGCCGCGAAACACGCCAACGAGGCCATCATTCGAGGCCTGACCAGGCACGAGTGTCCGCCACGCTGTTCGAAGGGGGCTGCATGCTGGTTGATCAGTGCATGCTCGATTCGCGGCGGTTTGTTCACGGAGGGAATGGCTTTCACGATTCCTCCGAGCGATCCGCGGGCAGAGACCCTCTTCCTTCTTTTCGAAGCTGTTCGTGGTCCGGTTTCGATCGTCGGTCAAACTTGCGGCCTGTCATCGGTCGGGCGTTGCTCGCCTTTCTGGCGAGTCTGGCGTTCGCGTTCTGCTCGTCGGATTCGCGTGCCGACGAACTTTCCGATGCCAAGGACCATTTTCGTCACGGCCGATACGACGAATGCCACGCTGCCGCAGTTCATGCCATCGAGAGTCGGCGGTGGGGTGATGACTGGCATTTGCTGAAGGGGCAATGTGAGTTTCTCCGTGGAGAAAATACCGCCACGATCGAAACGGTCCAGGCGGGACTGCAGCGTTTTGCCTGGAGTATTCGGCTGCGGCTTCTCGGTCGGAAGGCCGCTTTGCAGAGGGGTGATACCGAGCGGGCCACCGCCTGGCTGCAGGAGACCGCGCAACTGGCGGAACGGACTCCGTGGCGTTACACGGACGTCGATAATCTGCTGGCATTGGGTGAGGCGGCCCTTCTTTTTGAAGCCGATGCCCGCGATGTGCTGGAAGCGTTTTACGAGCGGGCTCGCGGACTCTCGGCCGAACGTGTCGAACCGTTGATTGCGATCGGCGAGCTGGCTTTGTCGAAAGGGGATCTCGAATTCGCTTCCGATATCTTCGGACAAGCGGCCCGTCTGTCGAGTGACCATCCCGACGTACAGCTTGGTCTGGCAAAGTCCTGCGAAGAAGGTGATCCGCTTCGGTCGGGCGCCGCTCTTTCTGCCGCTCTCAAGTCCAATCCACAACATCCGCCGTCACTGATCTACCAGGCACAGCGGCAACTCCGTCGGGAAGAGTACTCCGCAGCCGAGGACTGGCTGGGAAAGGTTCACGCGCTCAATCCGGATCACTCCGAAGCCTGGGCTTTGAAGTCGGTCATCTCTCTGCTGACGAATCAGCCAGACAGAGCGCAGCAATACCGCGAAAAGGCATTCGGTCAGTGGAAGCAGAATCCGCTGGTCGACACGATCATCGGTCGCGAATTGGCGGCCAAGTATCGTTTTGGCGAAGCGGCCGTTTTTCTTCGGCAGGCTGTCGAAGCAGACGACGATTATCTGCCCGCGATACGGGAACTGTCTCAGACGCTGCTTCGTCTGGGACACGAGGAGGAAGGCTGGCAGTTGGTCGATCGCGTTCACACCGAAGATGGTTACGACGTCGTCGCGTTTAACCTGCTGGAATTGCGGGACGAACTCGCCCAGTTTCGCACTCTCACTGGGGACGGTGTTATCGTCCGGATGGCCGACAACGAAGCCGCCATCTACGGGCCGCAGGTTGTCGAGCTACTGGAGCGGGCCCGCGGTGTGCTTTGCGCGAAGTATCAAACCGATCTTGAAGGGCCCGTGACGGTCGAGATCTTTCCCAATCCGAACGATTTCGCCGTCCGGACATTCGGCATGCCGGCTGTCTCGGGCTACCTGGGTGTTTGCTTTGGTCGGGTGATTACGGCCAACAGCCCCGCGTCTCAGGCCGGTTCGCCGACAAACTGGCAGGCCGTCTTATGGCACGAGTTTTGTCACGCTGTCACTCTGGAGGCGACAAGCAACCGGATGCCACGCTGGCTGAGTGAAGGAATCTCCGTCTACGAAGAGTCTCAAGCCGATCCGACCTGGGGCCAGCAGATGGCACCCCGCTACCGGCAGATGATTCTCGAAGGCGAACTGACTCCAGTGGGCCAACTCAGCGGCGCATTTATGTCCCCGCCGTCGGCCCTCCACCTGCAGTTTGCGTACTACGAGTCGTCGCTTGTCGTTCAGTTTCTCATCGAGCGGTTTGGGATGGATTCGCTCCTGGGCATCCTGCAGGATTTGCGGCGTGGCCTCGCGTTTAATGAGGCGTTGGAACGGAACACGGATGGTCTGGAGGCAGTGGAAGAGGACTTTGCGGAGTACGCGAAGAATCTCGCAGAGAATTACGGGTCGGAGGTCGACTGGGCCGATCACAATCTGACCGCGGTCCTCAGCGATGACGACCCGCAGCGGCTGGCTCGTTGGGTTGGTGAGCATCCGAATCATCTGGCCAGCCTGGACGCCTATGCGGCACAACTGCAAGAGAACGGTGACATCGATTCTGCCCGGGATGTCCTTCGCAAGCGGCTGGCGCTGCTCCCGGACGATGTCGGTTCCGCCAGTGCCGCAGCTCAATTGGCGAAACTGGAACGACGTTCCGGGCGGACAGAGGCCGAGCGAGAAATCCTGCAGTATATCTCTGAACGGTCGGACGACCTGCTGGACGTGGAACTCCGGTTGATGGACCTGGCCGAGGCAGCCGGTCAGGACGAGTCTCTGTGTCTTCACGCGAGGAAGGCCTTGGCCATTCAACCCATGTTGCCGGCGGTACTCCGCAAATGGGCGATGGCCAACGAGCGACTGGGACGAACCGAGGATGCGATCCAGGCCTGGCGTGCCGTGTTGGCTGCCTCGCCAGATGATCTGGCCGAAACCCACTACCGGCTGGCGTGTTTGCTTCATGAGCGGAAGGAGTCCTCCGCGCGAGACCATGTCCTGCATGCATTGGAAGAAGCGCCCCGCTTTCTGGCGGCGCATCGCCTGCTGTTGAAAATCAATGCGATGTCAGAAATCGATGCTGTGTCGAAAACCAGTACCGCGGAAGGAACGCAGGCCGCCCCGTAACGCGCCCGTCAACCTCGGGAAGACGAAGCCATGAATTGTCCCACAATGCCCATTCGACTTACCTTTCTGGCGTGTTGTGCGGTCGGCATGTTTGTTGGCGACCGTGGATCGGCACAAGTGGGGGGAAACCGGGCTTCGCGACGGAATCCGTTGGTTGATCGGCGAGGCGTCCCCGATTGGGAGATGGAAGACGCCTTTGCCGGCGACGTGTTCACCTTCGTCCGGATTCGATACGACGCCTACAGTCGCCGCCAGCGCTGGGCGACGGACTATCCGGACAGCGATCTGAATTTTTCGTTTCGGCTGCAGCAGCTCACTTCACTGAAGGTGAATCCCGACGGTCGCATTCTCGAACTGACCGATCCGCAACTGTTCGATTATCCGTTCATCTACATGATCGAACCGGGCCAGCTAGAGTTCACAGCCGAGGAAGTCGAGGCACTTCGCGATTATCTGCTGGCGGGTGGCTTTCTGATGGTAGACGACTTTTGGGGCGAAGCCGAATGGGACAACTTCTATCGCGAGATCCGGCGAGTGTTTCCTGACCGTGAACCGCAGGAGTTACCGCTGGATCATCCGATTTTCCACTGTGTTTACGATCTGGATGAAAAGCCACAGGTTCCCAGTATTGGTGTGGCTCAGTGGGGGCGGTTCGAGGGAATCACCTGGGAACGACCCGATGCCAAGGAAGTTCACTACCGGGGGCTCTTCGGCGACAGTGGCCGATTGATGGCCATCATTTGTCACAACACCGACTTGGGTGACGGCTGGGAACGGGAGGGGGAAGACGCCTGGTGCTTCCACGAATTTTCCGAGAAGCGGGCCTACCCGATGGGAATCAACATCGTCTTCTACGCCATGACGCATTGAAGCGTCCGGGATCGGAAGGCATCGCAGGAGACGGGACCAGTGAGTTTAAGTGTGGCGTCTGAGCAATTCGACGACCAACAGAACGTACTCGAAAAACTGCGCGAAAGTCGCGTCCGCATCGATGCGGAGTTGGCCAAGACGATCGTCGGCCAGAAGGATGTCATCGAACATTTGCTGACGGCACTTCTGGCGGGCGGGCATTGCCTGCTGACGGGTGCGCCGGGGCTGGCCAAGACATTGCTTGTCAGTTCGATCGCACAGTTGTTCCATTTGAAGTTCCAGCGGATTCAGTTCACGCCTGACCTGATGCCCGCGGATATTACCGGGACCGAGATTCTGGAGAAGTCCTCTTCCGGCGAACGGGCTCTCCGCTTCGTGCCGGGGCCCGTGTTTGCCAATGTCATTCTTGCGGACGAGATCAACCGGACTCCTCCCAAGACGCAGGCGGCGCTGCTGGAAGCAATGCAGGAACACCAGGTGACGGCCGGCGGAACACGCTATCCCCTGCCCGATCCGTTTTTCGTGCTGGCGACACAAAACCCAATCGAAATGGAAGGGACTTACGCGCTCCCCGAAGCGCAACTCGACCGGTTCATGTTTAATGTGCTTGTCGACTATTTACCCGAAGATGACGAAGTTCAGGTTGTCCAGCGGACCACGTCCAGCCGGCCGGAACCGATCGAAGCGATCTTCACGGCGACCGATGTCCTGCAATTTCAGGAACTCGTCCGGAGTGTGCCGGTGGCAGAAGAACTGGCCCGTTACGCCGTTCGCCTGTGTGTGGCATCGCGACCTGGACAGGGGACAGCCGACGATTACATCACGCAACGTGTGACATGGGGAGCCGGACTTCGCGGAGCCCAGTACCTGGTGCTGGGGGCCAAAGCGCGAGCCCTGCTGAAAGGGCGGGCACATGTCTCGCTGGAAGACATAAAGGCCCTGGCGAAACCGGCGCTGCGGCATCGTATTCTGCTCAATTACCGAGCCGAAGCCGAGGGGTGCACGGTCGATGATATTGTGACCCGTCTGTTAAATGACCTGCGTGGACCACTGGCATGAAGTCCTGGTTGTCATTTCTCCGCGGAAACCGCCGCCCCGCAACCGGGCGGACCGCGCAGAATCCGTTGGCGGCCGACGGGCCGGTCGGAGCGCGAACAACCCACCGCAAGACCGCCCGGTCTGATTGGGTTGACCCTGAAACACTGATGCAGATTCAATCGCTCGAACTGCGGGCTCGATATGTCGTCGAAGGATTTCTGCTGGGGTTGCATCGCAGCCCGTATCACGGATTCAGTGTCGAATTCACCGAGTACCGCGAATACAGCCCTGGCGACGATCCCCGCTACATCGACTGGAAGTTGAATGCCCGTAGCGACAGATACTTCATCAAGCGGTTTGAGGACGAGACCAACCTCCGTTGTCAATTGCTGCTCGATGTCAGTCGCTCGATGGTGTTCGGGAGTGTCGGCTACACGAAGCTCGACTACGCTTGCACTCTGGCGGCCACACTGTCCTGCTTCCTGCTGAAACAACGCGATGCGGTCGGTCTGATCACGTTTGACGAGCAACTCCGCGAAGTCGTCCCGCCCCGCTTTCACGCCAGTCAGATGCATCGCTTGCTGACGGCACTCGAACGGCCTGTTGCAGGGAGTCAAACACGGTTGGAACTCCCCTTGACGCACCTGCTGCAGCGGCGGCAAAAGCGGGGCCTGATTGTTGTGATTTCCGACATGCTTTCCGCGGATGAGGCGTTCGTTGCGGAGATGTCTGCGCTGCGTGCCAGCGGGCACGAGTTGGCCATCTTTCAGATTCTTGATCCACAGGAAATCGAGTTTCGCTTCGAAACACCCACACTATTCGCCGATCTGGAGTCCGGACGCGAAATCGATGCCGATCCGTGGGCAGCCCGTGCTGGATATCGGGCAGCGATTGATCGCCATCTGAAGTGGCTGGCGGAGTCCTGCCGCGAGCATGGAACTTCGCTGCATGTCTGCCGGACGGATTGGCCGCTGGAACGGGCGTTGGCTTCGTTCCTGCTTGATCGGGATCGGGGAGCATCGGGAGGCCAGCACGTCTTCGATGATCACCTCGCAACGACGCTGGTCCCCGGGGAAAATGCCAACTTACTGACTCGGCCACCGCGACCTGCCTGATATGTTGACTGTGCGGCTTCAGAAGAAAGTCCAAGACTTGCAAGACGTTGGAAAACGATGAGTTTACTTAGCCCGCTTTATCTTCTGGGACTGGCTGCGATTGGTCTGCCGATCTTGCTACATCTCGTGCGGCAGAAGGCGCAGCAGCGGATTCCATTCAGCGCGGTGCAATTCC
>CALJUK010000968.1 GCA_937975745.1 uncultured Planctomycetaceae bacterium
CGGGTGATTCCCTTCGACCAGTCCGTTGGCATCGTTGTAGATGGCTTCGCCGGGGCGGGTCAGCAGCCGAGCGGCTGTATTGTCTTCGCTGAGAATCAGGTGGGCATCGGCGTCGCCACATTGCAGGGCGATCCGCACACCGATTTGTCCCAGGGTACTGCGCGCGATGGAGTAGGCACCCGCCAGCGTTTGCGAGCCGAGCAGCACATGCACGCCGAAGGCGCGTCCCTGCCGAATTAAACGGTCCAAGAGAAGTGCCGCGTCCTGCGAGAGCGGATCGTCCTCGACGAAGAACTCCTGGAATTCATCCACCACTAGCAGAATCCGGGGGAGTGTTTCGTCGGGCCGGGCGGTACGGTACTGCGCCAGATCCTGCGTTCCGGCTGCCCGGAACAGATCGGCTCGTTCTTTCAGGATGCTGTCCAGCCGCTGCAGCACGCTCACGCCAAACTCGCGGTCACTCTCGATCGCGACGATACGAGCATGTGGCAGATGATGCGAGGCATACGTCTTGAATTCGACACCCTTCTTGAAGTCAACCAGGTAGAACTCGATTTCATCCGGCGAGTAATGCAGCGCGGCGTTACAGATGAGTGCGTGCAGGAACGATGACTTGCCCGAGCCCGTACGCCCCGCAATGAGCACATGCTGCGATGTTCCCCGCCCCAACCGGAGATGTTGCAGTTTGGTGGCACCGGCCCGGCCGAGTGGAATGTCGATTCCATCGCGCGTGCTTCCCGTCCACCAGGTCTCGTCGGGCGGTACGATCCGTTCGAAGGCGACTTCGACACGCCGCGTCTGTTGAGAGAGTTCCCCCACCCGACGGATCAGGTCGATCGTCTGTTGCGCCCGGGCTGGCGTCTCGAACTCGAGCGGCAGCTTGCGAAGGTCTTCGTCCAGGTTCACGAATCGGCCATGCTCGTAGCGGAAGAATTCCGCGTTCCGCTTGATTTCGTCGTACGGGAAGTTGGGTGGCAACGGCTGTTTGCTGTCGACACTCATCAGCAGATACACACCGCAGCGAGCACCACTGTGAGCGATACTGAGGAGTGACTTGGCTGCCTGATCGGTGAAGTTGTGCGGAAAGTTGGCCACCACCAGGAAACGGTACGGCTCGGCCACTTCGCCCGCCTGTCGGTTGTATTCCTGAATGGTGTCGAACTCGCTACGGAGGTACGTCTGAAAGATCGTCTCCATGTGGGCCGTCAGGTCCTTCAGACGCTGCTCGATGTTGGAAGCGTCGGTCCAGATTCGCGAGTTGATCAGTTGCTCGTCAAAGTCTGCCAGATGCATGAAGGCGGAGAAGTTTTCACCCAGACCGACCGGATCGATCACGGTAAAGCGGGCTCCCCCGGGCGGAAGAGACGTCAACAGCCGCAGCATCGTTCCCTGCAGCACGTTGACGGCTTCGCGTCGGCCTTCGCTGCCGGTCTCCAGCAGCAGGGAGGGGTTTTCCGGGAAGGGCAAGAACGCGGGAAGTCTGCATTGGGTCCGAGGGAGGAGGAGACGTTCATCGGTGGGAAGGCCGCCCGCCAGCTGCGACAAATCGACGTCGTAGTGGCCCACCGCCAGAAATGGGGGCGCGCTCACAGCGGGGACCAGATTCTCGGCGTGCAGGTCGGCCAGCGGGGGGAACGTGGACCGCATGGCTTTGTCCATTCCCTCGAATGCCGACGTGATGCGATCGATTTCGGAGAACCAGCGATCGGACAACTGCTGCCAGTCGGCGTGTTGCTTTTGCTCGCATTCCTCAGTCCGCCGGGTCATCTCCTGGCGATGCTGTTCGGTCTGGTGCGTATGATCGGCAACGAGTTCTCTCTGCCGGCTGGCGTAAACCTGCTCGGCTTGTTTGAGTATCCGTTCGGATTCGGCGTATAGCCAATTGATCTGGGGACGATGGACTCGATTGGCTTCCAACAGCCGCTTCACTTTTTCCTCTTCGATGGCCTGGGTCTGTTCGTCGCGCGTCTTCACGGCCAGGCTGTTGGCTTTCTGCCGTCTGCTGTCGGCCTGGAGAGCCCATTGTTCTGTCGCCTCCCTCCGGCGATTGAGTTCCTCTTCCGACAGTTTCAGCCAGCGGTGGTACGCCGTATGTGCTTCCGTCACGGCCTGCCAGAGTTCACTAAAGACTTCGTGCGCGACAGACCTGGCCCAGCCGTGCAGGACCAGGTACACCAACAGACTGCTGCCGGCCGCAATGGCCATCGAGACGGCAAACCAGGGCCAGTCGACCGAACCCGGATCGTTGATCAGTAACGCGGGCGAAGAGCGAATTGCCAAGACCGCAGCGGAAAGCGACAACCACATCAGAGTAAACAGACAGAGTGGTCTCAGGCCCCGGAACAGTCGGGGAAGCCACAGCCGACGGAACTCCTGAAAAAGGAGACTGGCCTGCCCAGCCGCATCCGAAAACTGCCGTTGCAACTGCGTCAGATCGGTCGAGCAGCGGACCTCTGTCGGTTCGGTGGCATCCTGTCCCATGCGACAGGCATCCAGGTTCCGCCGGGCGTCGCGTAGCATCTCGTCCAGCTGACGCATCTCGGCCGCGTGGGCCTCCTTCGCTTTACCCAATTGCGTCTGGTACGACTCGAAGCGTTGTTTGGGACTTCCTTCGGCCTGGTCGTCGAAGACAGAATCCGCCAGCCATTGTGTTTCGCGGTATTTGCTGGAGACCGCAGCGATGGCGTTTTCGTAATTCCGATTGGTTTCTCGAACAGTCTGCCCGTACTCGCTTTCTGCCGCCCGGATTTGCTCGTCGAACTCATTCTGCAACTGACGGCGGACGTTCTCGTAGTCCAGTCGGGCGGACTCCAGGTTGGCCTGGTAGCGGACAGATTCCTGTTCTTGGAACTCTTCATCGCTGGCCTGAATCTCGCGGCTGGTCGCATGGTATTCGGTGCGAATCTCCTGCTCGCGCGCAGCCCGGTCCACGAACGCCCGTTCGAGGTCACGCAACAGTTGCTTCTGCAGCTCGGTATTCATTGCAATGCCGTCGATTGGAATGAGATGTGAGTCCATGTCGGTCACCGGTTCGTTGGCGGCGGCTGTTAGTCGCGTTCGTCGCTGCATTCGCGGGCGGCCCGGCGGGCCACTTCCGAAAAGCGATTGAGTGCATCGAGCGCCTGTCGCACCTGTGGACCGATTTTCTCCAGCTGCTCTTTCTCGAAGCGGTTTGCCGCCGAGTCGTTCCAGACCTCTCGGGTTTCTGCCCAGCGGAGTTCGAGCGTTTCGAATCCCTCGCGGCTCTTTACTCCGGCCGTCATCAGACTTTCACT
>CALJUK010000969.1 GCA_937975745.1 uncultured Planctomycetaceae bacterium
CCACGGCGGGCGACGTTGACCCCCGTCGCGTCGAGTCCCGATCCGGGGAACCCACTCCCCTCCGGCCAACGCAACGCCACACTGGCAAGACTGGCGGGATCGATGCGCCGAGTCGGGATGACGCAGGCCGAAATCATGGCCGCACTCGAACGGGCGAATGCAGACCGCTGCGTTCCTTCACTCGACCATCGCGAAGTCGAACGGATCGCCGCCAGCGTGGCTCACTATGCCCCGGACGAGGTCGCCGTCGCACTGGCCGAGAATCACTGGGACCAGATGTACCGCGAGACGGTTGAGGCTCCCAACGACCATGCCGACCCCGGCCCGATTCCCGAACGCCTGCTGCACATACCCGGTTTCGTCGCCGAGGTCATGGATCACACACTGGCGACTGCGCCCTATCCCGAACCGGCACTGGCGTTCTGCGGCGCGATCTCGTTGCTGGGCCTGCTCGCTGGCCGCAAGGTGCGCGACGACTCGGACAACCGCACGAATCTGTATGTGCTCGGACTGGCCAACTCCGGCGCAGGCAAGGATTTCCCGCGAAAGGTGAATCAGCGGATCTTGTTCGAAGCCGGCTTGATCGATTGCCTCGGCGACACATTTGCCAGCGGCGAAGGGATCGAAGATCGCCTGTTTCAGAATCCTGCCATGCTGTTTCAGACGGATGAAATCGACGGCCTGATGACCAAGATCAATCAGGCTCGCGATGCCCGGCATGAGGGCATCATGAACGTGCTGCTCAAGATGTACACGAGCAGCAGTTCGGTCTATGCGATGCGAGTGAAGGCCGGCAAGGAGCCGGGCGTCATCGATCAGCCGTGTCTATGCATCTTCGGAACGGCGATTCCGAAGCACTACTACGAAGCCCTGTCGCTGAAAATGCTGACCAACGCGTGCTCTGGCCGAATGCTCGTGCGGTAGACGCGCGGGCGCGGTTGCGGTCAGGACGCTGCCGTTCGCAGTCCGCCGGACTCGATCGTGGAGGTCGCCCGCTGGTGGGCGGAACAGCAACCGGGCAGTAGTGGTAATCTTCAGCGATGGCATCCCGATCCGCGGGTCGTGGCGCAGTCGCCTGAAGCAGCGGACCTCTTGCGGCAGCTGCGAGTCCAGGCTGACCAGCAGTACTCGCATGCCGAAGACCGTGACGATCCAGCCGGCATGGCGATCTGGGCCCGGGCCAACGAGAAGGCCCGAAGGTTGGCGCTAATCTACGCCTGCAGCGAGAACCACGAAGAGCCAGTCATCGGTGAAGACGCGGCTCGCTGGGCTTGGGAATTCGTCGATCACCAGACCCGCCGCATGCTGTTTATGGCCGGCGATCACGTCAGCGAGAACGAATTCGACGCCCGCTGCAAATCGGTGATCGGCACGCTGCGTCGTTGGAACGAGAAGCACGGCGACGCGTGGATGCCGTTCTGGAGGCTCAACCGCCGGCACCCATGGAGCGAACGGGAACACGAGGAGGTCCGCACGGCCCTCCTGAACCAACGACTCATTGGATACGAGGAGCGAAAGACCGGTGGCACACCGCAGCGCATGTATCGGCTCGGCTGAACCCATTGCCGAACCCGTTGACCACTTCGCACCCATTGCGCCCTGCGACGGTTCAGCGAATCGTGACCCATCGCCGCAATGGGTCAGCCGGAAACGCAATGGGTGCGCAACGGGTGGAAGGGTCGAAATGCGGTTTTCCTCGGAAAAGAAAGAGAGAAGAAGAACCTATTCACCTATTGCGCTCCCTGTCTCACACATCTGTATTTCCCACCTGCGTGTGCGCACGCGAGAGACAGGGGGCGCAATGGGTCAATGGGTTAGGTACTTCCCGGCGGATCCTGACAGGAGACGCCCGCGGGAACAGCCGCCATTGACAGCAGAGTTTGTTTTGAGTGTCCGAGAACGAAATGGAGTTTGAGATGAGAATTACGCAGCGGAAGCTTGAGGACATTCACCCCTACGAAAACAACCCCCGCATCAACGACGATGCAGTCGAGGCTGTGGTGTCATCGATCCGCGAATTCGGTTTTCGGCAACCGATCGTCGTCGACGAAGACGGGGTGATCATCGTCGGGCACACGCGGTTCAAGGCGGCTCAGCAGTTGGGCCTCGAGAAGGTGCCCGTCCATGTCGCGAAGGACCTGACGCCGGCGCAGATCAAAGCGTACCGCATCGCGGACAATCAAACCGCGACGCTCGCCGAGTGGGACTACGACCTGCTGCCGATCGAACTGGCGGATCTGCAGGGGCTGGAATTCGACCTCGATCTTCTCGGGTTCGATCAGGACGCACTGGCGAAACTGCTCAATCCGGACCTGAAAGAAGGGCTGACGGATCCCGACGAAGTGCCGGCACCACCGGACGAAGCCATCACGCAGTTGGGCGACCTCTGGGTCCTTGGCGAGCATCGATTGCTTTGCGGCGACAGCTCCAAGGCGGAAGACCTCGATCGACTGCTCGACGGTCAGCCAATCCATCTGGTCAACACAGATCCGCCTTACAACGTGAAAGTGGAACCACGCTCCAACAACGCTCATGTTGCCGGAACGAATGGCCTTCGCAACCTGCTGCAGAAGCACAAGACGACGGACACGCTTCGCGCCAAGGACAGGCCGCTCGCAAACGACTTCGTATCAGATGAAGAGTTCGATTCGCTGGTCGACGCGTGGTTCGCGAACATTGGTCGCGTGCTTCTCCCCGGAAGAGCATTCTACATCTGGGGCGGAGGGTATCCCGGATCCGGAGGCGCCAAGGGAAACCATGAGACGTACCCACAGTTCATGCGGAAGCATGAACTGAAATACGCGCAGCTCATCATCTGGGATAAGCAGCATCCGGTGCTGACCCGGAAGGATTTCATGGGTGCTCATGAGTCGTGCTTCTACGGCTGGAGGGAAGGCGCGGGACACGAATTCTTCGGACCGAACAACGCGACCGATCTCTGGCAGGTCAAGAAGGTGAATCCATCGTCGATGGTTCATTTGACCGAAAAACCCGTCGAGCTGGCGGTCCGCTCGATGCAGTACTCATCCCGGGCTGGTGAGAACGTTCTCGATCTGTTCGGCGGTTCGGGCAGCACGCTGATCGGGGCCGAGCAGACGGGACGCCGCGCGTTCCTGATGGAACTCGATCCGCTGTACTGCGATGTGATCGTGAAGCGCTTCGAAGATTTCACCGGGCAGAAGCCAGAACGCGTCGCAGCAGCTGAGGTGGCTGCATGATCTATCTTGCCAGCCCGTACTCACACGACGACCCGGCGATTCGCGAACAGCGCTTTCACGCTGTCTGCCGCGAGACAGCCGAATTAATGCGTCGCGGGAATGTTGTCTTCTCACCGATCGTTCACGGACACCCGCTCGTTGGCCATGGCCTGCCGACGGACTGGCCATTCTGGGAGCGGTTCGATCGCGAGCATCTCCGGCGGTGCAACGAACTGGTCGTTCTCACGCTGGACGGTTGGCGGGAATCCGTCGGCGTCGCGGCCGAGATCCGGATCGCGAGTGACCTCGGAAAGCCGGTCCGGTATCTGGCCCCAGAAGGCGGCACGTCGCCCGCACGGTTGGCGCACGTCGCGACGGAGGGCGAAGGTTGAACGTTCTCCCGACCAACGAGAGAACGCCCCGACGTGGGGCGTTCAGGGCGACGTGTTGGCGAGTTGGCTCGCTACCGGGCGTCGCGGCCCAGGCGGTACGCAATCCGCAGCGCATCCTGAAGCGACCAGACGGCGACCTCGTGGAAATCCAGATGGTCGGCCTTCCGCGTCTCGAGCGTCGGGATCTGCAGGATGCGTTTGGCGATCGACGCCAGTTCTCGATCGACCGCGGCCGCTGCATCGCACCGTGCAATGCCGTCGCGGTAGGTCGCCTGCCGGTCCGGGTCGTCGCAGAGGTCGATGGCCATCTGCCACAAAGCGCTGGCCTGAGCCCACGCGTTCCCGCGTTCCGCAGATTCGGCCGCGTCCGCGTAGTCGAGATGGTTCGTCGAAGTCGTCATGATCTGGCTCCTCTAGCCGTTGGCGTTCAGGGTGAAGCGACCGCGTTCGACCTTCTGGAACCGGGCGTCTTTGCCCTTCTTCTGGATCTCGCGGAGGATCGCCGAGTACAGCGTGGCGTGCGGCGTCTTGCCGCCGGGGCTGGTCCAGTACTTCTTGGCCGACATCGCCTCGACCATCTCTTTGGTGTTCAGCGGCTCCTTCGATTCGCGGAGCACCTTCGCGGCCGCGTCGATGGCACTCATCTTCTTGCCGGCCTTGGCCGGAGCTTTCTTCGGCGCAGCCTTCTTCGTGGCCCGCTTGGCGGGAGCCTTTTTCGCGGGCGTCTTCTTCGACGCGGCTCGCTTGCTGGTGTTCGCCTTCTTCGTCGTGGTTTTCTTCGTTGCCATGGTCTTCGTTCCTTTCGGACGTCTGGAAATGAAATGAGCCGGCCACATGGCCGGCTCTCAGTCGAGCGTGTATTCGCAGCCGCAGACGGTGCATCGCACCTCGCTTTCGTCGAGCAGCAGCCGGTCGACGTCGCGGGTCCCGCAGCCCGGGCAGGCGTGTTCGTCAATCACCTCGTTGCGATCGACCAGCAGCAGGTGGCCGACCTCCTTCAGTTCTTCGAGGAGCCGCGCTGCGTCTCCGAAGTGCGTCCAGCCGGTGCGGGCCTTGGCGAGGTCGGCCTTCCGTTCGTTGATCTCCGTGTCCAGCGCCCGTTGCAGCGTGGCGAGCAGATTTAGAGCGTCTTCGCGTTTGGCGAGCGTGGCCTTGGGCCCCGCGGCGCGAGGCGCATTGTTCGGACACTTTGGCATGGTTTGCGTCTCCCAAACGTGTCGTTCAATCGTGAGTCACATGTGAGCCATGTTTTTCGAGACACATCCAGCGCAGTTCGAAAGGATTCGCAGCAGATTCCGGAGGTTTCTGATGTCGCATGAAACTCCGGAATCCATGGACCCAAACGCCCTGCCGATCGCGATCGCGGCACGAATGTTGAGCCGCGCCGGCGGACGACAAATCACCGAGGAGATGCTGCGCTCTGACATCGACGCCGGGGCGCCCACGAACCCGGACGGCACGCTGCACCTCGTGCATTACGCCGCATGGAACGTGAAACAAATGGCCGGAAGAACGGATGGCGATTGACCCGCGCAAACTGCGGCCGTCCGACCTGTGCCGGCTGCTCAACTCGACGCCGCTCGGCGAAGTGATCAGCGAACGCCAGCTGTATCGCCATCGCTCGCGCGCGGGGTTCCGCGTGGGCGACGGGAAGACGGTCGACCTGTTGCGGTACGTCGCCTGGCTGGTTCACGAACGCCACAAGCCGCAGCCGGACGCCGATGGCGATCCGTACGAGACACTCAAAGACCGCGCCCGAGCTCGGAATGCAGCCCTGTCATTGGCCGGCCGCGATATCGGCGAGATGCCGGAAGTCGGCAGCACGAAGCGGAAAGAGAAAGCGGCGGGTGACTTCCGCTTCTTCTGCGAGGCGTACTTTCCGCAGACGTTTCACCTCGCGTGGTCGCCCGATCATCTGAAGGTGATCGACAAGATCGAGCAGGCTGTGCTGCACGGCGGGTTATTCGCGATGGCGATGCCTCGTGGCAGCGGCAAGACCACGATCTGCGAATGCGCCTGCATCTGGGCGGTGCTCTACGGGCACCGTGAGTTCGTGTGCCTCATCGGATCCGACGAGGGGCATGCAATGGACATGCTCGATTCGATCAAGATGGAATTTGACGGCAACGATCTGCTGCTGGCCGACTTCCCAGAGGTCGTGTTCCCGATTCGTTGCCTGGACGGAATCGCCAACCGCTGCAGCGGGCAGTTGTATCGAGGCGAGCGGACTCACATCGGCTGGACGGCGAAGGAAGTCGTCCTGCCGACGGTTCCGGATTCACGAGCCAGCGGAGCCATCATCAAGGTCGGCGGAATCACGGGCCGGATCCGAGGCATGAAGTTCAAACGGCCGGACGGCAAGACCGTTCGCCCGTCGCTCGTTGTGCTGGACGACCCCCAGACCGATGAATCAGCCCGCAGCCTGTCGCAATGCGCGAACCGCGAAAGCATTCTTGCCGGAGCGGTGCTCGGGCTGGCCGGTCCGGGAAAGAAGATTTCAGGCATCATGCCCTGCACGGTGATTCGGCCAGGCGACATGGCCGACAACATTCTGGACCGCGACAAGCATCCGGAATGGAATGGCGAACGCACACGCATGGTCTATTCGTTTCCCACCGACTAGAAGCGGTGGGCGCGGTCCGCCGAACCCCGATCCGGAGGACTCCGCAGCGCACCCCGCGCCCACGGGCCCCCCGCCGCCCGCGGCCC
>CALJUK010000970.1 GCA_937975745.1 uncultured Planctomycetaceae bacterium
TGCGCAGCCAGGTCGCCGTCCCCCGTGCAGTCGATGAATGTCTTGGCCGTCCAGGCTTCGCGGCCTGACTTCGATTCCGTCACGATGGTCGAGAGCCTTCCGTTCGGATCGGTGACCGCTCCCACGACACGCGTATGCAACCGGATGCTGACACCCGCTTCGAGCAGAGTCGTTTCCAGCAGGTACTTCATCGCCTCGGGATCGTACACGATCGAGCTGCCAATCCAATGCCCGGAGGAATGCCGAGCCATCTGGCCCTGCAACTCGGCCATGATGCCCGGCTTCCCTTTGGAATCGATAATCAGGGAGAGGGCTCCGGCCGTCCAGACACCGCCGATGCAGCCAGCGACGTCGATCAGCAACGTCTTGGCACCACTGCGGGCCGCCGCCAATGCCGCAGCAAAACCGGCAGGACCACCACCGCAGACAATCACATCGGCCGAGCGCACCACGGGCACATTGCGAGCCGACTCGTGGAAGACTTGTCCGTCGTCCGAAACGATCCCCTCCGTCCGGACATGGGGTGGTTCAGGATCGTCCGGAGAGCTTTGGAGATAGACCACCGGCGGAGTCGGCTGCGTGATGGCATCGACCGCCGGTTCATCTCCACGTGTCTGTCGTCCCCCGGCCAGCCAGGCCGCTGTTCCAGCAGCAATCGCCTTGCCGAAGTCCCGACGGTTGGAGTTCGGGCTGTCAGCAGTCGAAGAGTTGGGCGTCGCAGAGTCAGTCATGAACGCGTTCCAATCGAAATTGAAGCGCCAAATGCAGTCTCCACGTTGCCCGGGGTGGCTGCAGTCGGCCGAAGGACTCCACTGAAAGTCGGACAGCATTTCCAGGAATCCGAAGTCCGTCGCCCCATCATGGTTCAATCGACAGGCTCCGGTCAACCACTGATGAATTCACGCTGTGGGTGGGCTTATCGAGGATCGTTATTGCATCATGTCGGCCAGCGGAATAGTTTGGGAGACCCGGCGTGAGATCGCGCACACCCCAAGGCATTGAACACGAGGACGTTCCTGATGAAGAATCTGCTCCCCCGTTTCTGGTCGGACACGACAACAACGCACGGTGGGCGGATGTGTTTTGCGATGGTCCTTCTCGGAATGGCTGTCGTCGGTTTTGAGGATGAAGCGACTTCGCAGGGTGGTTCGGCGGCCAAAGACGCCCCGGCCGTCACATATCCCCGTACCACAATCGATTTTGGCCTGGTGGTCAGCGACCTGGAGAAGTCGGCCGCATTCTACAAGGACGCACTCGGCCTGACCGAGGTCGATCCGTTCTCCGTGGGCGCCGTCTTCTGCACCGCAGCCGGCTTGACCGACGGGCAGCCCTTGTAGACCCGCGTCTCCGTCTTGGGGGCGGGCGAGACGGGCACGCTGGTGGACCCGATCGACGGCCCGGCCGCCAAGCGGACGCGGATCGACAACGCCTTCATTCATTCGTCACTGGGAATGCGTTACCTGACGCTGGTGACGAGCGATCTTGCGAAGTCACTGGAACGAGCGGCCCGGCATGGAGCGAAGCCAGTCGCTGAGGGGCCGGTTCGCCTGCCGAAGGGCTTCCCACAGGAGTTGGGCCTGGCCTGTGTGAAGGATCCGGATGGCAATTTGATCGAACTGATCGGCCCCATGCCCGAATAGCGGCCTCCGGATGGATGGCCGGGTGCCCCCCTTTGAAATCTCTCGTCCGTTCCGACCTGTCTTTATCCCCCTCCCTGTCAGGGAGGGGTCAGGGGAGGGTCGACAGCCACGAGCGACATTCAGCCCTGCGAACCCCCGCGGTCCCTGCGGTGATGTCGTCCGCTATCCCTCGGCCACTTCGACGTACACCTTCAACGCGTTCTGATCTTCCACCAGCAGACGCATCATCTCGGCGTAGTTGTCGAGGCCCTGCACCGGATTTGTCAGGATCCGCTCGATCACGCCGGGGTACGTTACTTCCACGAGTGCCAAATCGGAGATGCCGGCTTCGAAGTGGAGGAAGTTGGCATTCAC
>CALJUK010000971.1 GCA_937975745.1 uncultured Planctomycetaceae bacterium
AGGGGGTCGGCGCCCGATGGCAGAAAAAGCGTCCACCCGGGAATCGTCCGGGGAACCAGCGCTCTGTACGGCTGCCACCGCCAGCCGGCGATTTCGCACTGACTGGCGCACCGACCGATCTCTCTCCGCGAGCCGCGCGACCGATGCGGAATCAAAAACCACCCGCTTTCCGTGTCCACCACGGACCGCCCACTGCCACGTCCAGAGCCGTCGGTATTGACGCCTTCGGCTACGAGGCCGACTCCTCGCGTTCCTGAGTGGGCGAGGCGGGCGGGTGAGCTCCCAGCAGCCAGCCAAATCGACCGAACCATCCACCGTGCAACAGAATCAGGTACGACGGAACGAGAATCGGGCGAACCACAAACGTGTCCAGCAGCACGCCAAAGGCCAATGCGAAGCCCAGCTGACGCATTCCCGCCAGAGAACCGGCCATCAGCGAAGAAAACGTCCCCGCCATGATGATTCCGCAGCTGGAGATGATGCTACCGGTCCGGCGGAGTGCCACCGTCACACCTTCGATGGAACCGTGTTGGTCCTGTTCCTCGTCGATTCGTGTCATCAGGAAGATATTGTAGTCTTCACCGACGGCAATCAGGATCGTGAACAAGAACATCGGAACCTTCCAGTCCAGGCCGGAAAAGTCCGCCGGATCAATCGCCCAGAAAACGACGAAGGTGACGCCCAGTGTCGCCAGAAAACTGAAGAAGACGCTGACGATCAGATATGCCGAAATCGCCGGTCGGCGGAGAAGTGCGACCAGGATCAGGTAGACACCCGCCAAGACAAGGATTTCAATTCGAATCTGGTCTGAATCGGTTACTTGCTTCAGGTCGCGGATGCTGGCTGTTGGCCCCACGTAGTGAAACTGAGTTGCCAGCCCCAGTTCCGGCGGAAGTAACTTCGGGAACGATTCTTCCAATCCCTGCAGGTTATGGATTGTCCCACGAGAAAAGGGGTCTTGTTCGAAGACAACATCGATCCGCGTGACGCGATTGGCCAGATCGCCGGTCTGGCTGACATAGTACTCGACAGCCCGATCCCGCGCGACTTTGCGTTCGGCGCGAAGTTTCATGGCGTCGAGGACCGACGCGCCTTCGGGCGTCTTCAATGGACTGGCGAGACTTTCGCTCCCACCCAGAGGATGAGACACACTACGAACATCAATGATGTTCAGTTCTTGCCCGTGCTCGCGCAGGTTCTCCGTCAACGTTTCAATCAGCCGTTGTCCATCGAGACTCGCGAAGTCGATATCCCGATCTTCGACCAACACCGTCACGGGTCCGGTAATGCCGGCCGCGAAGTGGTCCTGCACCGCTCGTGTCCCCACGACGGAGGGGGCCGTCTTGGGAAGTTCGGAAAGCAAACCGTAGCTCAGGTAGCTGTAGAATGTGAATCCGATGACCGCAAACGGGGCCATCGCCAGAATGCTGATGGACCAAACGCGTCCGGGATAGCGTCGAATTGTCTCCGCAACGTGGTTCCATCCCTTGGCAGCCAAATCAGGCGCCAACAACCGGGCCAACGGTGTCGCCGCGGTCAGCCAACCGGCCGTTGCCGACAGCCGTTCGGAGCGAACTTGTGGCCAGAAAGCCCAGCGTCGGAACACCATCAGCAGTGCCGGCGTGAACGTCAAAGCGGCAAACAGGACGACGACCAGGCTGAAGGAGATGGCGATCCCCGCCTCGCGGAACTTGCCAAACTCGGCGAAGACCATCATGCCGATCCCGCAAATCACGGTTCCGGCACTGGCAGTCAACGCGGCACCAACTTTGGCGAGCGACCCTTCGACCCCTTCCCTCAGACTGAGACCGTGGTCGATTTCCTCTTTGTAGCGGGCGATCAGGAACAGACAGTAGTCAACGCCGGCACCATAGACAATAACCGTGACGTAGACCTGCGTGCCAGAAAAGAGGCCGATCAGGTCATACTGAGCCATGATACACAACAGGCTCATCGCCAGTCGGACCGAAACGTACACAGTCGTCAACGGAATCAATGCCAGGACAGGTGCCCGGTAGATCACAATCAGCAGGATGATGACCAGCAGCACCGTCCAGAGTTCGGTGGCGTCGGCACTCTGAGCGGCAGCCAGCATCATGTCACGGCCCACAATGGCAGAACCACTAAGGGCCAGGTCCACACCGGCCGGAAACATGGAACTCGAGCGAAGTGGACCATCCGGAGCAATTAATGCTTCAATGGCCTGAATTGTTGGCTCGTTGCGATGGTCCAGAAATTCGGTTGTGAACTCGACCAGAACCAGCGTGGCCGCTTTGTCGTCGCTGATCAGGATCTTGCCGATGGACTTGTCTTGATAGGTCCGAATCCGCGAGATGACTTCGCCCACGCCCGCTCGTTTGTCGTTGTCGAGGTCGGCAATCTCTTCCAGCGCGGGAACGAGAACCTGATCGATGAACTCGAAGTCGTGCGACTGCAACCCGTCGTGATGACTTGTGCGGCGGACCACAATCGCCAGGCCGCTCGCTAATAGGTCATCAGGAAAGGCCTTCGCGAAGATTTCCTCAGCGATGCGGCTGGGAGAATCCGGCGGAAGAAACGCGAATTCGCCGCTTTGTACAACGTCTTCAAGCGGAGGTGCCGCAGCCGATGCGACGACGAGTACCGCCAACCACACAACGAGGATGGCGGCCCACCAGCGTACGACCAGCTGCCCGACAGTGCGAAACATGATGCTTGATTGGTCCTGCGCTCATCGACGACGAATCACGAGGCGAGAATGGCGAACGCGTATCCAGCATGTGTCCGCGGTCTGCCGCAGTCAGCACCCCTCCCGTTTCGATGCTCTACGAGCGACCGCGACCGGCTCTCTTGGGTGTTTTTTGGATACGAACCGGGCGATCCCGATCAGCCCCCGGACTACCACCGTAACGCTCCCGGTGCCCATCGTCAATCAACGCCTGTTCGTCAAATCGGGGGACGGGGGATCAATCTAACGGTTCTAACGAATGCGTGAATTCCTTCCAGGCTGCCCCCAG
This sequence comes from uncultured Planctomycetaceae bacterium, assembly GCA_937975745.1. Classification (GTDB taxonomy): domain Bacteria; phylum Planctomycetota; class Planctomycetia; order Planctomycetales; family Planctomycetaceae; genus CALJUK01. The sequence continues at coordinate 2,997 of CALJUK010000971.1, forward strand.
GAAGCGGGGAAGGTCGGACGCAATCAGACCTGGCTGCGAGTGTTGCACTGCGGCCAGGTCACCCGCCAGTCCGTGCAAATGGGCTCCCAGGCGAGCCGCATCCCAGCCGGGGTAGTCTTGTCCCAACAGCGCCGCCGTCAAACCGGTCAGAACATCGCCTGTCCCACCGGTCGCCATCCCGCAGTTTCCCGTCTGATTCACTCCCCGCGAATGGCCATCGGTCACCACGGTTCCCTGCCCTTTTAAGAGCAAGACGACTTGATGCTTCCGGGCGAACTCGGCAGCCGATTCCTCCCGGTCGACCGAAACCTCCTCGATAGACAGCCCAGACAGTCGGGAATACTCGCCCGGATGCGGCGTGAGGATGCGAGTCGCTGAAACAGTCCGTGGCGGGACGCTCTCCAGGGGGGCAAGCAGGTTGAGCGCATCGGCATCGAAGACCATCGGAAGATCCATCGTCCGATACAGATCGATGACGAGTTCCCGAAGGGCGTCGGATTGTCCCAGGCCGGGACCGATCGCGGCTGCATCTATGCTGTGCAGCTTTTCGATAATCAGCTCGCGGGCGAGTCTGCCGTCGATTCGGCCGTCCGCATCTTCTGGTAACGGGTGCGTCAGATAGGAGGGTTCGACAGAGCCGACTGTCTGGACGATTCCGCACGGAACTGCCAGCGTAACGAGTCCCGCCCCTCCGCGAAGTGCGCCCAGTCCCGCCAGGCAGGCGGCACCGCTCATTCCCCGGCTGCCGGCGACAATCAGCACTCGGCCGAACGTCCCCTTATGGCCATCCGCCGGACGCAACTGCAACGGGGGTAGGCCTCGCGTCCGTTCGCCCGCGTGACCTCCATTCCTGTGATGCATCATGGCGAATCCTCACTCCTCCGGGTCGCAATGAGTCCCGCGACGTAGCCAGCCTTAAAACCGGCATCAATGTTGACCACAGTCACGTTGGCGGCACAACTATTGAGCATGCTGAGCAGTGCCGCCATGCCCCCCAGACTGGCTCCGTAGCCAACACTTGTGGGGACAGCGATCACGGGGCAATCGACCCAGCCACCGACGACGGACGGAAGCGCTCCCTCCATACCGGCGACAACGACGACGGCTGAAAGCCCCTCCAGTTGCTCACGCACTTCCAGCAGACGATGCGGGCCAGCCACCCCGACGTCGACGATCAAATCCGCGGAACAGTGCATCCAGCGAAGCGTTTCGAGAGCTTCTTCGGCAACCGCTCGGTCGCTGCTGCCGGCCGTCACAACGACAACTCGTCCAACAGCCTCTCTGGGGGCTGGGCTGCGTTCCAGCCGCACGGTTCCGGCAAGTTCGTTAACAATGCAGTCCGAAAACGCAGCTTGCAGTGCGGATCGCTGTTCGGGGGAGACGCGAGTGACCAGACAGTCCTGCCCTCGGCTGGAAAGTTCCGTGAAGACAGCCGTCACGGTCTCGACCGATTTGCCGGGTCCAAAGACAACTTCCGGAAACCCACAACGGCGAGCCCGATCGAGGTCGACCCGGACACCCTCTCTCAGCGATGTCTTGGCCTCTTCCAGCCGAGCCGTAACAACCTCAACGGAGAGTTCTCCATTTTGCAGGCCTTGC
>CALJUK010000972.1 GCA_937975745.1 uncultured Planctomycetaceae bacterium
CAACGGCTTTGAGGCCGTCTCTTCCTACTTGAACAAGACGCCGTCGTTCCGCGACAACTGGCACTTTCTGGTGGCGACGTTCCTGGTGGCGTTATTGTGGTACTTTCTGTACTTCTTTGACAAGCGACACTCCACGCCGAAAAATCACACCCCGGAAACTCCACTGGGCCTGATCGAAGGTCTCAGTCTGGCCCATCATCTCTCGCGGAACGAACAAAAACTGCTGCTGCGAGTGGCGTCGGTCAGCCAGACCACGCATCCCGCCGTCGTGTGCGTCGATCCACGGTTCCTGCTGGCGTATGCGGAACAGGATGACAGTCTGGCGGATGCAGCACGGGAACTGGCCCGAAAGCTGTTTGGCGATCTAGCCAAACCGGGTTAGCCGTTGTGCACCGCAATTGATCCTGGGAAGTGGCCTATCCAAGGCCGGGGAGATGATCGGGTAGCCGGGTCACGCGCCCTTGAGCGTCGACGCAGGCCAGTACGCTGTTGGCCCGCGTCAGGACTTCGCCGTCTCGCGACATCTCGTATTCGTGTTCCAGCTTTGCGGCTGAAACCCGTGTCAGCGTCGTCTCCAGAGTCAGCAGGTCATCGTAGCGGGCCGGGCTGTGGTAGCGACACTCGAGCTTGACGACCACCAGGAAGAAGCCCGCGGCTTCCATTTCGCGGTAGTTGCCCCCCATTGCCCGGAAGAGCTCAGTCCGGCCCATTTCGAAATACACGAAGTGATTGGCGTGGTGCAAATAACCCATGGCGTCCGTTTCCGCATAGCGGACGCGAAGCTGGATCGAATGCGAAGACTTCATATTCCAATCGCTGTCTGTTGGCAGGCACAGGCTATTGTGCGAATCATGATCAGGTGCGGGTCGTCGTGTAGAGGTCTTCGGTGTCGTAGGTCCGTCCTTGTCCCTCGTCTCCGCCGTCTGCGTTGCGTCCGAGAGCAATCTGATACAGTTGCCGGCCACATTCTGTCGGATAGACGCCGTCGACACAGGCCTGACAGAGCGACGCTTTCGGTTTGTTGATGCAGCGGGAGATGGATTCTGGGGGAAGATACCGAAGGCTGTCGGCTCCAAGAGCTTTCGCCATCGTGGCTTCCACTTCGGACGTCAATCGCTCGCCCTGAGCGAGAAACTTGGGAGCGAACAGTTCGCTGACAGTCGACATGTCGATCCCATAAAAGCAGGGAGACATGATGGGCGGGCAGGCAACGCGGACGTGAACTTCTTTGGCCCGGCCACGATCACGCAGCTGCGAGATCAACGCCTTCATCGTCGTCGAACGGACAATGGTATCTTCGACCAGAAGGACTCGTTTTCCTTCGAGAACCTCCGGCAGCGGAGTGTATTTGATGCGGGCCTTGTCGGCACGGTTGTTTCCCTCGATGAACGTCCGCCCCACATAGCGGTTGCGGATCAGTCCTTCGAGTGACGGAACTTTCAGCTGGTATGCCATACTGTCTGCGGCCGCCTTGGCCGTGTCGGGAACCGGTACGACAATGGTGTCCTCGTCGATCGGCACCGTTTCCAGTCGAGCCAGTTCTTCTCCCAACGCCTTTCGCGTCAGGTAAACGCTCCGTTCGTCGAGTGTGCTGCAGACGTTGGCAAAGTAGATCCACTCGAAGAAACAGTGTGCCGTCGGGCGGGGCTCGGCAAAACGGATAATATTCAACTGGCCGTCTTCAATGGTGACAGCTGTCCCGGGTTCGAGACTGCGGATCGACTCGTCTTGGAAGCCCATGTTGGCCAAAGCCACACTCTCGCTGGCTGCGGCGAACAAGGGACCTTCGACCGCGTAGCAAAGGGGGCGGATACCCAGGGCATCGCGTGCGACAAACATATTGCCGTGGGCGTTCAGAAAGACGATGTTGTAAGCACCGTCGAGCCGGGCGGTCAGATTGGACAGCAATTCCTGCAGCGTGGGGTTCCGGTCGCCCGAGAGTTCCTGACAGATGAGGTGCATCAGAATTTCGGTGTCGGTCTCGCGGGCCAGGTGGAAGTCCGCCTCACTGAGAATCTCTGCACGAAGTTCCCGGTAGTTGGCCAACTGCCCGTTGAAGCCGAAACTGAACCATTTTGATCGCTGAATGTGATGGCGCTCAAACGGCTGGGCGTAGCTGCGGTCATCCAGGCCGCACGTGGCATAGCGGACGTGGCCAATCGCGGCCGGTCCGGTATACTGGTCCATTACCTCTTCGAAAGCGGCCTGATGGTTCAGGTGGAACACTTCCGTGACGGTGCCGACATCTTTGTGGGTGTCGATCAACTGCCGCCGCCCGGGATCAAAGGACGTCATGCCGGCGGCAAGTTGTCCCCGATTTTGAATGTCCAGCAGCAACCGAGGCATCAACGCAGATGTCCGGCCGATGTTCAACGCTGGGACGAGTGGGCTGGGTTCGTCGCTGGGAAGGTGATAAACGGCCGCGATGCCACACTCGTGAAATAGTTCCGCCATGCGCGGGGCCTTCTCCGCAGAGGTACGGGCAGGAGGTGGGAAACGATCCGTGGATTTCCCTTAACACGAATGATAGCAGCCGGACTCGCGCGAACCAACCGTGCAAATTGTGAATCCAATCCGTGGACGACGACAGGGTGTCACTTCCCGACTTGTAGGCGATTGATTACAACGTGAACACTCCCGTGTGGGATGGAACGTCCCGGTGGACGCCCACCTCGCTCCTGACACCGCGATCCATCGGCTGAAACGTCATGCGTACGGGCTGCCTCCGCGGGGGGAGACGCCGCCAGCCTTACCGGGAGGTGCCTGAAGAAATCGTGCCTGAGCAATCCAGTGACACAGCAACCTGATCTTGTCCGCCGCGAATTAATCGAGACTTCCCGCACGCTTGTCGTGAAAATCGGGACAAATGTCCTCTCGCGCCCGGACGACTCCTTGGATGTCGACCGGATCGCCGCGGTCGCCGAGCAAATCCACCGAGTCCGGCAGACGGGACGGCAGGTCGTCGTTGTGTCCAGCGGTGCCATCGGTGCCGGCATGGGACTGCTCGGCTTGAAGCAGCGGCCCACCGATCTCCCGCATTTGCAGGCCGCGGCTGCGGCGGGGCAGGCTCATCTGGTTCGGCTATGTGACGACGGCCTTCGCAAGCACGGCTATCTCGCGGCGCAGGTGCTGCTGGACGGCAACGCCTTCAAGGTCCGCCACCGGTATCTCAACGTCCGGAACACGTTGATGACGCTGTTCGAATACGGTGCCGTCCCAATCATCAACGAGAACGACGCCGTTAGTGTGGCCGAGATCAAGTTCAGCGACAACGATCATCTGGCGGCAATGGTCACCAATCTTATGTCCGCACCGCTGCTTGTCATTCTGTCGGTCATCGATGGTCTGTACGACGGCGATCCCGGGAACGCTGACAGCCGGGTCATCCCGGTCGTTTCCCAATGGGACGATTCGTTGCTGGAACTGGCGAGTGGCAACCGCAGTCAGCGGGGCACGGGGGGGATGAGGAGCAAGTTGCTGGCCATTCGGACGGCCGGTTCCGTGGGCGAAAGCGGGATCCTGGCAGATGGGACCAAGCCCGGTATTCTGGAGGAAGTTCTGAACGGCGAAGCAGTTGGGACATTGTTTCTTGCCAAAGGCCGCGCTGTCCCTGCCTGGAAACGTTGGATCGGTTTTACTGTCCATCCGAAGGGGAGGCTGCTCGTTGATCAGGGGGCCCGCAAGGCGGTCGAGTTGGACGGCCGGTCACTGTTGCCGATCGGCATCGCGAAGGTGGAGGGAGAGTTCTCCCGCGGTGAGGTCGTGGCAATTTGTGACCTCGAAGGAAATGAATTTGCTCGTGGCCTGTCAAATTATAACTCGGCTGACACCCGGCTCATTGCAGGGCGACGCAGCCTGGACATCGCGAGCGCTCTCAAACTTCCGACCACGCCGTACAACGAAGTCATTCACCGCAACCACCTTGCGATCACACGATAGCACGGGAATCGGTTGAGATCGGGGCCGCGGAGCAGGTCTCTTTCGTCTCAAGGGACCCGCGAAGGCCGTTTTCCTGTCAGACCAAGACGAAATCCGGCGGCCGCGCCCGGTTTTGCGGGCTAGAGTTGCAAATCCTGGCTGTGACACCACGGAGAGCGTGCCCGTGACACGGCGGTTTTCCAACGCTCGCCGCCTGTCGCATTACCGACCGGCCTCCTGACAGGTTTTCGCTCATGCTTCACGACGCAACAGTCTTTGCCAGTCGCTACAGCAAGTTCTACGCCGACTACGCAGTCAACTGGTGGAACAACATCTCACCTGTCGAATACGGGGGACTGCTGATCGTCGTCTCAATTCTCGGCTGGGTGCTGATGCGTGGAGGTGGTCGGTAGTTCATGTTGCGTCGAACTGCGACTCGCCCCGGTCCACGTATGGCAGTCGCGACCGGTCGCCGAATCTGCTTTGTCGCTTAAGTCGTCACCGTGGCGACGCACTTCCTCAGATGATTGAGCGACACCTCGATGTCCGACAGCGGGTTGTCGGGGTTCTCTTCGTACTCGATGGACACAGACTTCGAATAGTCGAGCTCTTTCAGGGCTTTCAGGCAGCCGACCACGTCGAGGTCGCCCTCGCCGAGGATCGTGAAGATTTTGCTCTCTTTCTGGAACTGCTTCAGCCGCCTCGGATCGATCTCTTTTTCCAGTTTCGCGACCTCTTTGGGGTCGCGAATGCT
>CALJUK010000973.1 GCA_937975745.1 uncultured Planctomycetaceae bacterium
CTGGGGGAGGGTCGACGCGTTCAAGCAACGTTCCGACCTTCACCCTCACCTTAATGCTCTCCCTCCAGGGAGAGGAATTTGTTTGCTTCGTTTCTCTGTGTCCTCTGCGTTCTCTGTGGTGAAACTCCTCTCCAATCATCTACAGAGGGTACCTGCAAGGAACTTCCTGGTTACAGGCCGCCGAGTGACCCGCTGTGGAAGTTGGTAATGTTGTCGCCCGCGGCTGTGTCCAGGGCGGAGGTATTGTTTGGATCGAACGATGTCGCCGATCCGAATTCGTTGTCCGCACCGGCACAGATGATCTGAAAGCTGTTCGGTTTGTAGAAGTCCCCGCCGGCAGACGTGTAGGGACTGCACAAGCTGGAATCGCTTGCGGTGTAGCCCCCTCCTTCGTAGGAACTGAAATAGACGTACGGCTGCGAAGCGGACGGGAACGGCGGGACATACGTGGCCGCATTCCCGGAAATATTTAATCGCGTCGTGTCGAATTCGAAGTACGGACCTTCGCGATTGGACGTCGATGTTTCGAAGGGTCTGGAGGGAATCTTCGAGAAGCCGACCAGGGTCCCGCCTTTAGTGGGATCCATCGGATCGTAAAGCCGCAGCATTCCCCCCAGGAAGAAGACCAGACATTGCTCACCGTTGAGTGTCGTGGCCGATGTGAATCCTGAACCACCGGCTGGATTATTCGTAAAGTCGTACTGAGGAAACATCCGGCGGATATAGCCCTTGTCGTAAGCGTGGTCATTCCAATCGTTTGTCGTCGTCCAGATAGTGATCTGGCTGGGTGGTTCAAAGCCGTACTTGGCCTTGAACGCGCCGATGGCTGTTTCCAGCGAGGAGATTTCGGCCCGGACGCGCGCGTTGATGGCGCTTTTGCGGGCGGAGTTGATGGCCGGCAGAAGCAGTCCGATCAGCAGCGTGATGATTACGATGGTGACCAGCAGCTCGATCATGGTGAAGCCGGCTTGCCTGCCGAGCGGACGTTTGCCAGTGGGGGGCGCCGTGCGAACGCCCGGGGGAGCGGGAGAAATCATGTTGTGTGCGCCTCCTGGCCTGCGAGTGGGGGGTCCTGGAAAACTCCAATTTGGTTCCGGTTAGGACAGGTCGTTGAGTAGTTTGATCAACGGCATGAACAACGCGATGACGATAAAGCCGACGATCAAACCGAGGACGACGACCATCAATGGTTCGAGCAGGTTGATCAGCCCTTCGACCAGGACCGAGACTTCTTCGTCGTAGACGTCGGCCACCTTGTACAGCATGTTGTCGAGAGCGCCTGTTTCTTCGCCGACATCGACCATGTTGACGACCATGTCGTCGACGATGCGTGTTTCGCGGAGCGGGATGGCCATCGATTCCCCTTCGCGAATGGCGGCGTAAATTTGATCGAACGCGCGGGCAAAGACCGCATTACCGGCCGTATCGCGGGTAATCAGCAGTGCTTCGAGGATGGGGACGCCCGATGCGATCAACGTGCCGAGCGTTCGCGAAGCCCGGGCCACAATCGACATGCGTAAGATCTTCCCGAGTAGTGGTATGTGAAGTTTGAGTTTGTCGACGATGAACTCGCCCGTCTTGTTCTTACGGACGATTTTGATAAACAACCAGAGAACGCCCGGGATCGCCGGAATGAGGTAGAAGTAGTTGACGATCCAGTCGCTGGTTTCGATCAGGACGACGGTAATACCGGGGAGTTCTGTTCCGAAGTCTTCGAAGATCTTCTTAAACTTCGGAATGATGTAATACATGATGAAGCCGACGATGGCGGTGGCGACCGTGATGACCGCGACCGGGTAAATCATGGCTCCCTGGACTTTCCGTTTGAGGCTTTGAGCCCGTTCTTTGAATTCGGCCAGGCGCTGGAGAATGACTTCCAGCGCACCGCCGGCCTCGCCCGCTTTGACCATGTTGACGTACAGATTGTCGAAGGCCTTGGGCTGCTTGGACATGGCTTCGGAGAGCGTGCTACCCGATTCGATGTCTTCGATGACGCCCATCAGGGCATTCTTGAGCGGGCCGGGCTTGGCTTGACCTTCCAGAATTCGGAGGCTGCGCAGAACTGGCAGGCCGGCGTCCTGCAGTGTCGACAGCTGCCGCGTGAATGTGCACAGTTTCTTGGCCGACACGCCGCCGACGGTGAATGTCTTCCCCGGCTTACGGTTTTGTGGCTTCTTCTTTTTGGCGTCCTTGCCCTTTTTTGTTTTGCTGGTCCGCCCCTTCTCGGTGATTTTGGTGGGGTAGTACCCTTGCTCGCGAATCTTGGTCTGCGCTTCGGCTTCGGAAGGGGCGTCGATGGTATCCTTGACCTCGAGACCCTGGTTGTCCATCGCGACGAACTCGTAGGTTGGCATAGGGCACCCCGCTGAAATGGAACCGGCACGCGGAACTCGGTCGGCGTGCATTGCCGACGTTGTCACCGCGGACGTCGTTCAAGTCGCTGTTCTGTTTGCTATCACGAGAAACACGTTGTCGGCGAGCTGCGACCTCGAATGTATGAGGAAAGCAGCTCGAATTGTCTCAGTCCAAATCTTCCATGACCGTTTCACGAACCACTTCGTCGATCGTTGTGGCACCGTCGAAGATGAGCTTTAGACCCGCTTCGCGGAGTGTCGTCATTCCCTGGCTGCGGGCCAGGTTACGCATATCATCCACGGAAGCCTCCGCAGTGATCATGTCGCGAATGTCGTCATTCACTTCGAGAAGTTCGTAGATTCCAGTTCGACCTTTGTAACCCGAGTTGTTACAGCGGGCACACCCTTTCCCATAATAGAAACGGTACTTGCGGGCCTGCTCGATGGGAAGCTGCAATTCGAGCAGCAACTCGTCACTGGGGTCGAATTCGCTGCGGCATTCGCTGCAGATGCGGCGGACCAGACGTTGGGCCAGGACCGCTTCGACTGTGGCTGTAATCAGGAATGCCGGCACGCCCATGTCCCGCAGCCGGGTAATGGCGGAGGGGGCGTCGTTTGTGTGCAGTGTGCTGAAGACCAAGTGGCCCGTGAGGGCACTTTGAATGGCGATTTCGGCCGTTTCGAAGTCGCGGATCTCGCCGATGAGAATCTTGTCGGGGTCATGCCTTAGGATGGCCCGCAACACTGTGGCGAATGTGACTTCGATATCCGGATTGACGGGGACCTGAATGAG
>CALJUK010000974.1 GCA_937975745.1 uncultured Planctomycetaceae bacterium
CAACGCCACTTCCGTAGGCGATCCTTCGGATTCGAGTGTCCCGAAGCACTCATCCGTTGGACACGTGGTAAATCGTGACCTACGTTTCGATTGGACAACGTTGTAGACACGGCTCTCTGGAAGTGCGCCTGTTGTGATCGCTCATATCACGACGAACTGTCTCGAATCTCCGCGCCGTCGTCTCCGCCACTCGTTAGCGACTCGGCTGACTTCAACGCTCCCGATGGCATGATGATGGCGGATGTGAACGGCAACCGCTTCCAAGAGCGCCTGACAACATTTTTGGTGTTTCGCGATGAAACGTTACGCAACAATTTGGGTCCCGGTACTGCTCCCATGCCTTGTCACAGGATGCTCGGGTATGACGGCCGCCTTCGTGCTGTCCCGGAATGCTGGCGTCGCGATCGGAATTGCATTGGGAGCCTGTATTTCGGGTCTGGCCATCGGTTTCTCGATGACACGTTATTCACAGATGGCGTTAGCCCAGCTGCGGAACTCTGACCTGCGGAACTCCTGTCGCCGCCGCACGGGGCCGTTTGACGCACTGATCGTCGAAGTGACGCAATCGCTCAACAAGGCCGAGGAGCGAACCGCCGAGGAGCAGCGTTCGCGGCGCGAGCTTGAGGCACGCGCCCACGTGCACCGCCAGACCGTCCGGCGGCTGGAGTTGGCTCTCCACAATCTCCAGCAGGGCGTCCTCATCTCCGATGCCAACAAGAACATCATCTATACCAACTCCAGCGCCCAGAACATCCTGGCCGCCTGCGAGAAAACAAGCGAGCAGACCTCGGTCGACCAGGCACAAGCACTGCGTCACTTCATTTCCGAAGCCAGTGACCGGCGAAACGTGACACATCGCCGCACCGTCGAGTTTGACATTCCCTGCGACGGTCGCGTCGTCCAGTTCCGTGCCGAAGCCATCAATATTCGCACTGAAAATGGCGACCATCTTGGTGTCGTCACGCTGTTGACAGACATCAGCGATACACACCGCGAGCGAACACGCCACGCCGAGTTTGTCTCCTCCGTCGCCCACGAATTGAAGACTCCGATGGCGGGTATCAAGGCCTATGCCGAACTGTTAATCGACGGCGACTGCGAGGACGAAGAAGAACGGCAAGAATTCTATCGCTATATCGACGGTCAGGTCGATCGCCTGACGCGCATGGTCAACAGCATGCTGAACCTCGCCCGCATCGAAAGCGGCATTGTTGAAGTCAACCGCGAGAACTGCGAACTCAACGACGTCCTCCAGGCCGCATTCAGCACCGTTCAGCCAACCGGGGACGAAAAGCAGATCCGTATGGTCTGCGAACTCAGCGAACTTTACCTGCCGGTGCATGTCGACCGCGATCTTATGGGACAGGCAATCATCAACCTGCTCTCCAACGCGGTCAAATACACCCCCCAAGGGGGCACCGTCAAACTTCGTAGCCGAATGGACGAAACGCAAGCCGTGATCGAAGTTGCAGACAGCGGGATGGGAATTCCGACCGAAGATTTACCACGTGTCTTTGATCGATTCTACCGAGTCCAGCAGAACAACAAGGCGGCCAGCGGGACCGGCTTGGGTCTGGCTCTCGTGCGATATACCTCCGAGGACATCCACGGAGGCAGCATCAGCGTCGAATCGACCGTCGGGGAAGGTTCGCGGTTTATTGTTCGCCTTCCGCTGGGACATCGAGAATCCGGCAAGAAGGACCGTTCGCAACCCCGGGTTTGCACAACGACATAACTCATCATTCACGGCAGTCTGAAATGCCCTTTGAGATGACCGACACGCACCCTAATTGAGTTCATCGTACAACATCTCCTGAAGGCCGCGCGGCCTTCGAACACACTTTGGGAAGACCAGTCACATGAGTCTCCGCATTGTCATCTGTGACGACGAAGCCCACATCACGCGGGCAGTCAGCCTGAAACTCTCGAAGGCCGGCTATCAGGTCGAAGCTCTGCCGAACGGACAAGCCGCCTGGGAAGCCATCCAACGCGAGACACCTGCTCTGGTTATTACTGACCAACAGATGCCACTCCTCGACGGAGTCGGGCTCTGTCGGCGGATTCGTGCGAATGAAGCGACAGCTGATCTTCCACTCGTCATGCTGACCGCAAAAGGTTACGAACTGGCGGACGATCCCGAACTGCAGAAACTGAATCTGGAAGCACTCATCGTCAAGCCCTTCAGCCCCCGTGGCCTGTTGTTGGTTGTCGAAGGCATTCTGACCACTTCTGCCAGTCACTAAGTGACGAATACGATTTTGCTGAGTTTTCCTCTCTCGGAACGCGAACATGCAGATTACGACGGAGACCTTCGGTGAGATTGTCGTCGCCCATGCGCCAGACGACCTGACGGAAGACACCGTCAGCTTGTTGCAGCAGGCAATCCGCGACATCGTGGCCGCAGGCCGCAAGAGTGTCGTCCTGCAGATGGACCAGACAGATGCGTTCGACAGCGTCGGACTGACTGCTTTGGTCGACCTGCAGGACGAACTGAAACGCTCCGGTGCGGCACTCAAGATCTGCGGCTTGGGCGATTCGGGCCAGAAGATTTTCGAGATGACTCGGCTGACTCGCCGTTTCGACCTGTTCGATTCCGTGATCGACGCCGTGTCGACCTTTAGGATTTGACGCATTTCTATCGAGGATCGGCCGGGCAGGATGCTGGCTGAATAACTGAGTGCCCTTCCATGGCGAGCCCCCTGCTTGAACCGAAACTGAGGATCGGAGACCTGCTGGTCTCGAAGGGATACATTACGCCCGAGCAGTTGGACAGTGCGCTCCGCGATCAGCAGTCCGGCGGTGACGGTCAGCTCCTGGGCGAAGTTCTTGTCGAACGGGAATTGTGCAGCGAAGAGCACGTTCTGGAGTGCGTGGCGGCCGAACTGAGCTTGCCCTACGTCCGGTTAGACAACCGGATGTTCGACCCCAAGGCGTTCGAACTGATCCCACGGGAGTTCGTCGAAAAACACACCGTGTTGCCGCTGTTTAAAGTGCGTGACACGTTGACCGTGGCTGTTGCCGAACCGACGAATGTCTTCCTGCTGGATCAACTGCAGGAGATCGCCGGCAGCGCAGTCCAAGTGGTCATTGCCAGTGCGCGCGACATCCGCCGCATGGTGCAGACCTACATGCCGAACACGCGAGTGTTCGTCATTGACGACATCATCGACGATGCCAGCGGAGATGCCGTCGAGCTGATTGAGCAATCGATCGAAGACATCGCCTTCGATGCCGACGACGCCGGTCAAAGCCCGATCATTAAACTCGTCAATTACGTGATTTACAACGCGGTCCGCGAAGGGGCCAGCGATATTCACATCGAACCGACCGAACGCCAACTGCGAGTCCGCTACCGGGTGGACGGCGTGTTGTACAAGGCGCTCGAGCCGCCAATCCATCTGGCACCGGCTGTGGCCTCACGTATCAAAATCATGGCCAACCTCGACATCAGCGAACGCCGCCTGCCACAGGACGGACGGATCAGCGTCCTAATGGAAGGGCGTCCGATCGACCTGCGTGTCAGCCTGTTACCGATGAGCTTCGGTGAAAAGGTCGTCATCCGAATCCTCGACAATCAGAACATCAATGTCACGCTGGAGCAGCTTGGGTTCAGCAGTGATATTCTGACAGAGTTCACTCGCGGGATTGAACTTCCCAACGGCATTGTGCTGGTCACCGGACCCACCGGTAGCGGTAAAAGCACGACTTTGTATGCCGCCCTGAATGCGATTGCTACGATCGAACGCAACGTCTGCACGGTGGAAGACCCCGTTGAATTCCAGTTGCCATTGGTCAACCAGTTTGGCGTGAACGAGCGGATTGGACTGTCGTTTGCCGGCGTGCTGCGCAGCTTACTGCGGCAAGACCCCGATGTCGTCATGGTCGGTGAAATTCGCGACCAGGAAACGGCCCGCATCGCGATCCAGGCCGCTTTGACGGGTCACATGGTCTTCAGCACGCTCCATACCAACGATGCCTGCGCGACCATCACTCGATTGATCAACATGGGAGTCGACGACTACCTGATTGCGGCGGCCCTGAATATGGTGCTCGCCCAGCGACTCTGCCGTCGCATTTGCCCCAATTGTCGCCAACAGATCGAACCACAGCTCCCCCTGCAGATTGCACTCGAACGCCAATGCGTTCAGTTCTCAGAGTTCTTCCAGGGTGCC
>CALJUK010000975.1 GCA_937975745.1 uncultured Planctomycetaceae bacterium
GCGGCGACGTTCCACACCGCCGACCAACTTCCCCCGGCAACAATTCTCGACGCTGCCAGTCTGTCCGCTTCACCCCGCCGCGCAATCGAATGGGTACACTGCCCAACCAACCAAGCTGTGCAACCGACTACCGTGCCCAATCAACGACGCTCCGTCGCTCGTTGAGTGGTTGAACCAACCACAGTGTTTCGCGTAGTACTCGGTGCCGTGTGGTCACGCTCAACGTTTCGGGCTGGACATCCACGACCGTCCAACCAGCCTCCCAAAGTGAACACATTTATCGACACGCCTCCCACGAATCGTCTCGATTTGACGTAGGAATACAGAGCGAAGCGTGTGGTTGCTGTAACGAAGAGACTGCAACCCACCGCACCGACAAGTGGGAAACCGTGTCTGCATCGAGAAATCGAATCGCGACGGAAAGTCTCGTTTGCGAATGAGGAGAATTCGAAGCACGAACCGTAACACAACTCGCTCGTGCGACGCGGTCGCCCGGTTATTCGTTAAAAACCCTGTTTTCGTAGCCTGTTTTGCAGGTAGGCGAGGTCGAGTTCCTATTGCCTTACCTCAAATACTGGCATATAGTTGAATGTGGTGTTTCTTAAAGTGCGGTCAGTCTTGGCAAAATCCCCCTGCCATGACCGCGGTTCCCCAAGGGGCCAGTTGCACCGTTCTGAGTCATTTCTTTTGCAGTTTGATCGCATCGAACGACTGTTGTTGCCCAGAGCAGGCGGCTGGAGTTCTTCGCCAATTTCTGGCGAAGGTCACTCGTAGTTCGCGTCCTGTTGTCGGCAAGCAAGACTATCGAGTGTTACATCAGGATTTTCAGCACCCTGCCATTCGGCGGGTCGCTTCCTGCGTGCGCCGTGTCTTTCTGACGGGCGCTCACAGCGTGCCCCGCACGGTGGCGAACCACACGTGACGGAGCAGGCTCCATGTCGCATTCCCCGACGCATCCCCGTCACGACGGTTTCAGTCAGCACCGTCCGTGGCTCGAGCGCTATCCGGCCCGCGTGCCGCACCATCTTGGTTACCCCGCGGTGCCGGCGTACGAGTTGCTTCGTCAAACGGCCAACCGCTATCCCACGCGCGCTGCCTGCTTGTACTACGAGCAAAGGCTGACGTACCGAGAGTTGGAACAGCAGGCACTTCGGCTGGCCGGGTATCTGTCACGCATCGGTGTGCAGCCGGGTGACCGTGTCGGGTTGCTTCTCCCAAACATTCCCGAGTTTATGACAAGCCTGAATGCGATCTGGATGGTCGGGGCCACCGCCGTCGTTGTCAGCCCCCTGATGGTTCCACAGGAAGCATCCGATCTGCTGAAAGCAACAGACTGTCAGGTTGTGATCGGCCTGGACCTGATCGCGGGGATTGTCGTGCATGGCAGCTTCCGACCAAGCACGCTCATCCTAACATCGCTGCGAGATCGCCTTCGCGGTTGGAAGCAGCTGGGCTATGCCTTTGCCCGGTTGCAGCGGCTCGGTTTTCGCGGAATTCCTGGTGACATTCGGCAAATCAGTTGGGAAGACGCCATCCGGGATCGCGGCACGGAATTCACGCCGCTGACGATCGACTCGGTCGAGCAACCCGCGTTCATTCTGCCAACCGGCGGGACGACGGGACATCCCAAGGCAGTTGTCCTCAGCCATCGCAATCTGGTTGCCAATGCCTGGCAGTTACATCACTGGGGTGGCTCGATCATGGGGCGCGAGATGATCCTGTCGATCGTGCCATTCTTTCACAGCTACGGTTTGAGCACCTGTGCGATGACCGGTACTGCCATGGCCGCCACGCTTGTCCTGCATCACCGGTTCATCCCGCGTGTTGTCCGAGAACTGATGGAAACACACCGGCCCACCGTCTTCAACGCGGTCCCAGCCATGCTGTCCGACTTGAACGAACTGTTCCGGGACCATCCACTCAAGCATCGTTCGCTGAATGCCTGCATGAGTGGTGGCGCACCGCTGACGCAATCGATTGGAGAAGAGTTTTCCGAACACACCGGAGCGATCGTTGTCGAAGGTTTCGGACTGTCCGAGGCGAGTCCTGTAACGCATGCCGGTCCTCTGGACGGGACAGCTCAACCCGGAACGATCGGACTTCCCCTGCCGGACACCTATGTGCGGATTGTCGATTCGGAGCCCGGCCTGACGGAACTTCCCGTCGGCGAAGTCGGAGAAATGATCGTGCGTGGCCCACAAGTCATGCTGGGCTATTGGAACGATCCGGAGGCCACCGATCTCGCGATCCGCGACGGCTGGCTGTACACCGGTGATCTTGCCCGGATGGCCGAAGATGGGTTCTTCCAAATCGTCGATCGCAAAAAGGATTTGATTATTACGTCAGGTTTCAACGTATATCCCAATGAGGTGGAACACATTCTCCGCGGTTGCGAAGGTGTTGCCGACGTGGCCATCGTCGGAGAACCCGACACTCGCCGGGGTCAGATTGTCAAAGCCATTGTTGTCCCCAAGTCGGGACAGACATTCAATATGGAACGATTTCAGAGTTATGCGGCCAAGCATCTTTCCAAGCACAAAGTCCCCCGCTTGGTCGAGCTCAGCCAGGGTGATTTGCCACGCAACTTTCTTGGGAAAGTGCAACGCCGCCGCTTGAGAACCGAATTGACCGCAACGGAAGGAATCGACCCGGATAACGAGGAGTGCGAAGCGGCTTGATTCCCCTTTCGCCGACCGGATCGTGCGAGTTCTTGACCTTATATGGGTAGGAGTGACAGCAGGAAACACGAAATCAAAGCGGCTGTCAGCAGGAGAACGGATCAGACTTTGCTGACGCCAGACGCGGACACGCTTGCTCCGCAAAAACGCATCGGACGAAACAGCTGATTCGGAAAGATTAAGTAAGATGATTCATCCATCGCATAAGCCTGAGATCATGTCGCCGCCGAGCCCGGTCAGCCCCGCTGACCTTGCCTCGTCGCCGCTGACTCTCCCGTCGACTCCGTCGACAGATGGGGCCGAAGCGTCATTGAGTGCGATGTTTGTGGAACTGAGCTCCGGTCTTGCATGGTTCGGACGCAGCATCATCCGCGAACGTCTGCAACTGGTGACGAAATGTCTGGATACCGTCTACGACAATGCCACGCAATGGGTCGATCTGGCTTGCCAGATCAAACGAATCGATCCGCACAGCTCTGCTCGCGCGGAAGAGATGGTCTCGGGCCCGGTCGCCGTCTTGCGGTATTTGGAAATTCTGGCACAAAGCCTGAAGGATATTTCCGCCACCGGATGTCCGCGATTGCCGGGCCGATTCAAGAGAACGTCTGCAGGCAGTCTCCGCCTGCCCGTCGTCCCTGTCAAAGGACTGTACGACTCGCTGATCTTCCCGTTTCATCAAGGCGAAATTCGCATGCAGCGGGATGTGACGCCCGAAACACTCGCTGCGCATCTGGCATACACGTATCGCCAGCGACATGCCGACTCGGCCCGGCTGGCCGTGGTTCTGGGGGCGGGCAACGTCACGAGTATTCCCGTGGCCGACGTCTTGACCAAGATGTTTCGCGACAATTGCGTCGTATTGCTCAAACTGCATCCGGTCACCGCCCCGCTCGAAGAAACATTCCGTCGGGCCTTGTCTCCACTGGTCGATCGCAGCCTCCTGCGGATCACCGTGGGCGATCAGCGTCTTGGCGAGGCCCTCGTTCATGACTCACGTGTCGATACGGTTCACATTACCGGCTCGCACCGCGCCTATCAGGCAATCGTCAGGGGCAGCGATGCAGTCAAACCGTCCGAGAACTCTCATCAGCCACTCGTGACATTCGCCGGAACGGCCGACGACGGTCCGAAGGATGTGCCCCCACCCCGTCTCCGGCAAGGTGACGGTCAGTCCCATCTGTCAAACGAGACGGGTGTTCGCCGCGAGACAAAACGCCGTCTCAATAAGGAAGTGACTGCCGAACTGGGAAACGTGAGCCCGTGGATCGTCGTTCCCGGTCATTACAGCAGTCGCGATCTCAACGAACAGGCGGAATGTCTCGCACAGTCGATCGTCAATAACGTGTCATTTAATTGCGTCGCCACGAAAGTGATTGTGACCTGGCGGCAGTGGAAGCAGCGCGCCGCGTTTCTCGACCAGGTCGAGCGGATCATCTCTCGCGTGCCACGGCGTGTGGCCTGGTACCCGGGAGCCGCCGATCACTTTGAGCGGT
>CALJUK010000976.1 GCA_937975745.1 uncultured Planctomycetaceae bacterium
CAGTTAGAAGCCATGGCCGCCAGTCACGATCGCCAGGCTCAAACCGTTGCGGCTTGGGCATTGGCACGAATTGAACCGACGCCAGCCCGCATTCGGGCGGCTGTTCCGCTGATGATTGCCGCCAGCGAAAGTCCCCGACCGGCCGTTCGTGCCGAGGCGGCCGCGTTCCTGGGGCAATTCGGTGAAGGAAACTCGCAAGCGACGGCAACTCTCGCAAAGCTATCGCACGATGAGGAGGAAACGGTTCGCGACGCCGCGAAGAAGGCCCTGGCTGCCAACAAGAAATAGAAGCCCTGTCCTCGAGAGAAGCCTCCGGGCAAGCGAACCTGCGTGTGTCGGGATGTGGTGTTTCTGCATCATAGCTGTGGCGGAACGGCAACATCGCGACGGATTCCCGTTGGCCGGGCAATGACCACGTTTAGCATGATTGTCAACGGAACATTCAGGGGCGATGTCGTCCCGACTGACAAGCATGTCGGCCAACGACTTGTGGTCGGCCAACGTCTCTGGCGGACGCGTCTGAAAGAATACCGAGTGGAAGGCTGCGTCGGGACCGGCCTCAATACGAATCTGAACTCTTGGCATACCGGTTGCGTCACTGGTAGCGTGGATATGGTCCACAGTCGCTGGCCAGCGAATTGGCGAAAGTTCTGTGAGTTCACACGCCGCGACCGTGAGCCGTTTTGAGTTACCGCGCGGAGTCCTGTCATGCTGCAAGTCGCCGTCTACGAGAATTTAAGCGAGCTCGATGTCTTTCGGCTGACATGGCGGGATTTGCTGAACAAGACACGGCGTCCTTCGTTCTTTCAGTCGCCGGAGTGGCTCGAGAACTACTGGGAGTACTTCGGCAGCGGGCAGAAGCTGAAAGTGTTTGTCGTTTCGCTACGGGGACGGCCGATTGGTATTTTGCCGTTGGTCGTGAAGACCGCCTACACGCGGCTTGGAAAGACTCGTGTGCTGACCTATCCGCTGGACGGTTGGGGGACGGTCTACGGTCCCATCGGTCCAAACCCGGCAGCGACGTTGGCGGCCGTGATGCGTTCTGTCGCCCGGTCTCGCCGTGATTGGGAGCTGATTGACCTGCGCTACGTCGACAACGAAGGGACCGACCGCAGGCGGACGGAAGCGGCTCTCGCGAATGCCGGTTTTCAGGCCTACCGACGCGACTGGCAGCGTGCTTCTGCCATCAACCTGCCAGAGACCTGGTGGGACTTCTGGCTGGGATGCTCCGAAACGCACCGGAAGGAAATTACCTCGGCAGAAGGTCTGCTCGGCCCGGATTGCTCCCTGGTTCGCTATCGGCCGGAAGGTCACGCCCTGGGTGACGATGATCCGCGGTTTGACGTGCTCAATCAGGTGACTTCCGTCTGGCCCGGTGGGACCGAATCGTTGGCCGAGATTGCCGGATTCTTCCTGGACACTCACCGGACGGCTGTCCGACGGGGAAACCTCGACATGGCGGTCCTGCTGCAGAATGGTCGTCCGGTGGCCTCCGCATATGGGTACGTGAGTGGCGGACATGTGGATGGCATACGGTTGGCTGTCGATCCGCAGGCCCATTCGCTGACCGGTTCGCTGTTTCTCGCTCGGCTTGTACGCGACGGACTCAGCCGTGGTGACAAGCAAGTCATTCTGGGAGCCGGTGCCGACAGTCTGGCTTCCCGCTGGCGAACAACACAGTTGGTGACCAGTCGTTACACGCATTTCTCGGCAGTCGTGCCTCGCGCCCAAGCCATGCGGGTTGGCTACTGTTTGCGGAGTTGGCTCGGTTTCGATCAGACTCTTCCGACACCATCGACACCAGCCGCCGTTCACACGGCAGTCAATCGTCCGGCACCCCGGCTGGCCGTCGTCGGCTGATCGACACGCAGTCTCCGGGAACCAGTGTCGAGCAACCCAGCTGTCGCGGGGTGAATTCCGGCTGTCGGGGGGCTATGATGGGGGCGTCGCATTGGACGCCCACGGTTCCTCAGCCTTTTGCCCCCGGTCGTGATGTCAGTCGATTCCGCCATTCAACGCGGTTTGCACGTGATGGCCAAGCCCATTGGCCCGATCTGCAACCTCGACTGTCATTATTGCTACTACCTGCACAAGGAAGAGTTGTACCCCGGCGGCGAGCGCTGGCGAATGCCCGATGAGACACTCGCGGCGTACATTCGCCAGTTCATTGATGCGCAGCCCCCCACCGCGGAGGAGATCACGTTCGCCTGGCAAGGCGGCGAGCCGACGCTGCTGGGGCTGGAGTTCTTTCGTCATGTTGTGAAAATCCAGCAGGAATTTCGGCCTGCCGGGACACGGATCGTCAACACACTGCAGACGAACGGGATCTTGTTGGATGACGCGTGGTGCGAATTCTTCGCGGCAGAAAAATTCCTCGTGGGCTTGTCGATCGACGGTCCCGCTGAACTGCACAACGAATTCCGCGTTGACCGTAAGCGGCAGGGCCCGTTTTCAGCTGTGATGTCGGCCCTCAAGAAATTGAAACAGCATCGGGTCGAATTCAACATCCTCACCGTCGTTCATCGTGGAAATGGAGACCACGGAGAACGGGTTTATACTTACCTTCGCGACAATGGTGTTGAATTTCTGCAGTTCATTCCACTGGTCGAAAAGCGAGGGGTCGGCCGGCATGGTGAACCGCGCGGCGTCAGTCGCGGCGACGGTGACCGGCAGTGGGACGATCGGGTCAGCTCGCGCAGCGTTCGCCCGGCACAGTTCGGCCGATTCCTGACGAGTGTCTTCGACGAGTGGATCAAACGGGACGTCGGAAGAGTCTTCGTGCAGATCTTTGACGAGGCCTTAGCCGCTTGGTCTGGACTGGAGCCGAGCCTGTGCGTGTTTCGCAAGCGGTGCGGCCGGGCGCTCGCAATGGAACACAACGGCGATCTTTACAGTTGCGATCATTTCGTCGAACCCGCTTATCGGCTGGGAAACATCCACGAATTGCCGATCGTCCAACTGGCGAACTTGCCGCAGCAGCAGGATTTCGGTAACGCAAAAGAGACCACGCTGCCGCAGTACTGTCGAGCCTGCAGCGTCCGCTTTGCCTGTAACGGAGAATGTCCCAAGAATCGATTCATCGAGACTCCCGATGGCGAATCAGGACTCAACTACCTCTGCGCCGGATACAAGCTCTTTTTCCAGCACATCGATCCCGTGATGAAACAGATGGCGGAAGAAGTGCGCAGGGGACGGCCGGCTGCCAATGTCATGCAGCAGTTGCGACAGGCCCGGCGAACGAACCAGCCGGCGGGGAACGTGGCTTCCTCGCTTCCATCGGCAGCTGCCAGTTCGCCGGGACAACGGACGCCATCGCGGCAGTCACCCGGCCGGAACGACCCCTGCCCGTGTGGTTCAGGCCGCAAGGCAAAAAAGTGCTGCTACGCACGATAGGCGCGGTTCGACAGCTCGCGTTGGCTTGAAGGCCCGCTGAGCCGACTGGCCCGCGGATCTCCTCACGTCACAGGGAACTCTTCACGCCACACGACCGACTGCTCATCGGTGTGGCAAGCGACTACGGTGTGTCTGAGGGAAACGATCGCCTACAGGTTTTCAGCGGAGAATTTGGCGATCATCTTTCCGACGAAGCGAAGCAGTCCGTTACCAAACGTCGTCCGACCTTCGATATGATCTCCCACGCGTTTCAGGCTGGTTTGCAGCGTGTCGTCACCCGGTTCCATCGCTTCGATGGCCAGCTTGCGTCCCTCGACGTCTCCCTTTTCGCCACGTTCGGCATCCAGGCGTTCAATCCACGGGCCGACTTTCACGAACAGTTCGAAGAACGGGGCCGAGTCGCCGGTTGCAACGGTCTCTGCTGTTTCCGATTTGGTCTCGGCTGGCTTCTCCGTCGGCTTTGCAGTGTCGGAGGACTTTGCCTTCTTCGGCTGAGCTTCGGACGATTTGACTTCCGCAGGGGGCTCGGACTTCTCCTCGGCTTGGGCAAGCTTCGGTTCAGTCGTTTCTTTCGACTCCGCGTCGGCTGCCTTGTCCGCAGGCTTGCTCTCAGACTTCTCTTTTGGCTGGGGATCGGCGGACGTTGCCTTCGACGCGGCACCGTTGCCGGCCTGGGCCTGGACAATGCGGGCTTTGAGCGTTTCCTGCATGTCGTCGCCGGCGGCGTCCCACACGACCTGCGGACCCGCGGCCCCGACGACTGTATCAAGTGCACCGA
>CALJUK010000977.1 GCA_937975745.1 uncultured Planctomycetaceae bacterium
AATGATCTGATAATTGCCGACGGACTCTGGCAGGGCCGCGCCGAGTGCTGAGGTCGTCTGGGGTGATTGTTCTTCCAGGTCGGCAAAACTGGCGACGTCTTCGGTCACCTGGACTGTCGCCCACAGCTCTCGCAGTTCATCTTCCCAATCGGGGTGTTCCGCAATCATTGCATCAATGTCGGGTCGCTCTTGCGAGCGGGCCGCCTGTAGCATTTCGTCGATCATTGGGATCAGCCGGGTGTCGAAATCCTCGGCTGCGCCTCCGTTCTCGCCATTCGGATCGAAATGGTCGGCGGATCGGGAATTGGAATCTGTCATGCTGTCGAATCTCAATCAGAAGTACCGGATTTCGGAGCGGAGGACAAAATGGTTTTCAGCCGTCGTAGCGCCCTCAGGTGTCGCATGCCGGCCGCCGCCGGCGAGAGCCCCAGCGCGAATGCCGTTTCCTGATTTCCCAGCTGCTCGAAATGCCGCATCACGATGATCTCGCGGTCGTCCTCGTCGAGTCGTTCCAACGCTTCCTGAAAGCGGCGTTCCAGTTCCCTGCGAATATTCGCAGCCGCTGGTGTCAGTTCCGGATCCTGCAACACAGCGGCCAGTTGGATAGACGACCGATCGGGAAAGGCGGCCGCGATGGGTTGTTCCCGATCGACTGTTCTCCGTTGGGCCTGTCGATGCCGGCGATGCAGGTCGATCATTCTGTCCCGGGCCAACTGTCGCAACCAGAGATCGAACGGCATTGAGGAACCCTCCAGGAATTCCTGCAACCGTTGGCTTGCTTCCAGCAGCACATCCTGCACGACGTCGCTGGCGTCGATTCGGCGGGCGATGCCCCGGTCGAGGCGGAACCGAATGAGCCGCCGCACGGCCGGTCGGTAACGCTCGAGCAGTCGATTCATCGCGTCACGATCCCCCGACCTGGCTAATTCCAGCAGCGTATGCACGGGGTCGTCGCCGGGCCAAATGCCCGACTCGGGCGAAGACGCAGACTGTGAATTGTTCGACGAATCGTTCATAACCATCGCGATACAGCAGGTTACTTCTGTCAGGAGCTCGGCAGCGGGTATTCGTCAATCGTCAAACCCGAGGTCGGCAGTCGCTGCAATCTCTGCCATCCCCGCGTCATGAGATCTTCGCGGCGGCGCACATCGTCCGGGTCGAGATTCTCCTTCGAGAAGACACCTTCGACCTGGACCGGTTCGAATCGTTCATCCACAATGAATTGCGCCTGCGTCGGATTGCAGCGGATATGTCTTTCTGGCGAGTGTGTCAGTTCGTCCGCGGAAATTTCGTGGATCACGTACCGCAAATACAGATCGCTCTCGGTCAATGCTTCGACGGCTGATCCACAGACGTCGCACAAATATCCCTCATCACACTTGGCCATAAGAACTGTCGCTCTCCAAACATGCAAAACTTTGGCTTGTGCAGTCTGCGGGCGATTGCACTTTGTCCCTCACAACCTGCAAGTTCCGCGTGTGTATCATACGCCGTCGGCAGGGAGAATCGACAGGCCTGACATTCTACGATTGTCTCCACAGTGGCGAATGCATTGTCCCGCGTGGCGTGTCGCCCGGTCGCTTCGAAGCCTGCCTTACTGCGAGCCAGTTGATGTCTGTCAGCCATAAGACGAATTGGTCCTGCCTTCCGGCCCATTGGTGCGGGGCGTGGTCCATCCTGTGTGCGCTCACGATGGTGGGAGGGTTCGTTGGGTGTCAGCCGGGGGAGACGTCGCAAAGCCAGCCGGTGTATCCCACCCGCCCCATCAAGCTGATTGTCCCTTTCAGCGCCGGTGGAGGGTCGGACACGTTTGCCCGGATCATCAAGCGAGCGATCGAAGACAACGAGCTGTTGCCGCAACCTCTGGTCATCATCAACCTGGGTGGTGCTGGAGGCACCATCGGGACGCGTCGGACCAAAGACGCCAAGCCGGATGGTGACACAATGATGCTGATGCACAATGCGCTCTTCACAGCGCAATTTTCCGGAGTTGTTCCCTACGGACCGGAGTCATTCACGCCCATTGCCGCGACGGGGGAAGTCGGGATGGTCATCACCGCGGCCGAGAACGCCCCCTACGGCAGTCTGGTTGAGTTGATGACGGATGCACGCGATCGGCCCGATCAAGTGGTCTTCGGTGCAAATATGGGGGCGATGACTCACTTCGCTGGCTTGCAGCTGGAAGCGGTAGCTCCCGGGGCCCGTTTTCGTTTCGTGCAGAACGGCGATGGAGCCGACCGGTTCGCAGATCTCAAGGGGGGGCACGTCTCTGTCACCGGCTTCTCGATCGAAGAGTTCGTCCGGTTTCGGTCGGCCGGTCTGAAGGCGCTCGCGTATTTCGGCGAAGTACGGCATCCCGCGATTCCCGAAGTTCCCACCGCTCGCGAGCAGGGTTTCGATGTCGTGAGTGGCAACTTGTACTACTGGTGGTTCCCTCGGAACACACCAGCCGAGAACGTTGCCGTGATTGCGGATGCACTCGAACGGGCCATGCAGACCGAGTATGTCCAGCAAAAGATGGCCGAGATCCATTGTGATCCGGTCTTTCTCCGTGGACCGCAACTGGCGGACAAACTCAAAGAGGAAACAATCAAATTCGCCGCGATCCAGCCTCCGCGTGACGTTGAACTGCCCGACTTTCCGAACCTCTTGTTCGGCGTGACGACGTTGGTTGTCCTGGCTGTTCTTGCCGAGCATTTTGCAGGCAAGATACGACGCCCGAATTCGGCGGACGATACCTCGCGGACGTGTCCAGCCCCGATACGTCGCGTTGCTCTGGCGGCCGCGGTTCTGGCTGTCACCGGTCTGTATGTCGCTTCGATGGCCGGTGGCTGGCTTCCGTTCCGTACTGCAACGCTGCTGTATGTGCCGGTCGCGGGAGTCTTGCTGGCGACGGATTCAAGACGGTCACTGACCGCTGTGATGACGACCGCGTGCGTCCTGGCGTTCGGCCTCGATTACCTCTTCACGCAGGTTTTCGTCGTCGACTTGCCGTGAACGCTCTCGCCGGTGACCTGCATGTCCGCTGGCCGTGAATGCCGCCGGCCGAGTTACTGGCGTGCGATCGGACAGGTCGACAAATCTTCAAGGTCCGGTTGCTGGGCGGAGGTCTCGGCTCGGAACGCTTTTAGAATGCGGCCGTCCGAGACGAGAAAGGCACCGGGCAGTTGTCGCACGTCCCCACTAGGAATTCGCGGAAGGTGGCCTTGCAGGATGGTCGTCTTGAAGCCCTCCCACCAGATGCGGGGGCCGACCACCACGCCCATCGATCCGCGCTTCAACCGAAATGCCTCGTAGAGCGTCTGATCGGGATCGCTGACGCGGGCCACGTCCTCCAGGCCGTATTCGGAAAACAGCGACTTCGCTTCGGTGTCGGTCATCATGTGGACGAGCACGATCCGCGTGCCGGCCGCCTCGATTGACTGCCGATGTGACTTCACGTCAGCGAGTGTTTGCAGACAGAAGGGGCAACCGCCGTGTCTAAGGAACACGATCAGTAACGGCGACTGCCGAGAGAGTTCGGCCAGGTCGACGTTCTCGTTGGTCCGGACATCGGCTAGCAGTGGGATCTGTTCGGGACCATCGGGAGGGGAGGGTGTGGTGTTGGTCATACCCTTAATCTTAGCACTTCGTCGAATCT
>CALJUK010000978.1 GCA_937975745.1 uncultured Planctomycetaceae bacterium
GGTGATCTGCACGAGTCCGGAATTCGCATAGACGATCGAGTTGTCCCCGCGCGAGGCTTCCGTAATGAAAATTCCTTCGCCGACCGATTCAAGACAACGGTGATAAAGCCGCAGTTTCGCCTGGCTCGACGCACGCTCACTGAATCGCCCAATCTGATCGCCGATCGCCTCGCAGAAGACCTGCGTATTGGCGTCCGGCTCGTCGAGACGGTCGGCAAAGCAGGTGATGACGGCAAACGGTTTCGCTCCGCAACGAATGGGGAATGCCAGCCCCGCATTCAGACCGTTTTCGCACAGAATTTCGCCGCGACGCTGACAGTCGCAGTTGGACGCCTCGCCCTCTCCTCGGACGATGGGCGGAACACTGGGACTCCAGACGACTCGTCCAGATTCCCATGCTTTGCCGGGAATTCCTTCGCCAAAGCGAAACCGAAATCCACGGTTGAAGCTGTTCATCGCCTTGCCGATTTCTTTGGAGAACGACCAACCGTCCAGATACGAGAGGCCGTCACCGTCAATCATCCAGACTTCTGCAAAGCGCAACCCCAAGACGCGTGACAACGCTTGCAGGATTGGCCGCGCCGCGTCCTCAAGAGTCTTGGCATTGGCCAGAATCTCGGTCACCTTGCTTTGGATTTCAATCCGCATTTCGGAACGGCGGCGGACTGTCACATCCTGATAGGTCCCTGTGACACGTTGTAGCCGTCCTTCACGATCAAAGTGCAGCTGGCTCCGGATGTCGACGATTCGTTCGCGGTCGAGACCTCCGACCAACCGAACTTCGACTGCCGGCTGAATCACTGACGTGTCTGCACGTTCCGGGTCCACTTGGTGAACCAAAGGCTTCAACTCAGCAACGGACGATCGCACGCGAATGGCATCCCTGGGATGCAGATAGGACAGCATCGTTTCGAGTCGTCCGTCGAACTGTCCCGGTGGGACGCCAAACAGGGCATGCATTCCATCCGACCACCACACGACATCGGTTCGGGCGGTCCACTCGAAGCTCCCCATCAAGGCGATCCGCTCGATATCCCGCAATCGGTCGGCAGCTGATTGAAGCGCACGCCGCGATTCGATCCGCTCGGTCGCGTCGCTCACCCAGCCCACCATCCGCACAGGCAGTCCGTCGTCATCCCAGGTGGCCTCGCCCCGTGCATCAAACCAGTGGTAGGTTCCAGACCGGTCGCGAATCCGGATGCTCACACAGAACGGACTACGCTCGACAAAATGCAGGCGCAACGCCTCTCGCAGTCCGTCTAAATCCTCCGGATGCAGGCGTTCTTCGATTTGGGCAAAACTGTCGGAGAGCTCTTCCTCAGAGTAGCCCAGGTGCCATTTGAACCGCGGAGAGATAAACATTTTGCCAGTCGCGGCATTCCAGTCCCAGATCCCGTCCGTAGATCCGAGAATTGCCAGACCAAAGTGCTCTTCACTTGCAGTCGGCCCTTCGGCCGCATCAAATCCTTTGGACGCGTCGCGAAATGCCCCGAACCACTCCTCAATGTCGCCTCGCGCATTGACGAGTGGATGAGCGCAAAAAGCAAACTGCCGATACGCTCCATCGTGCCGCCGAACACGACATCGGATTTCCAAAGGCGACTTCGCTCGGCACGACTGTCGCCAACAATCCGACACAAGTTGGCGTTCGGCCGGATGCAATGCGTTCAGCCACCCCCACCCCGCGGCCTCATCAGGTGACTGACCGGTGAACTTCTCCCAGCCGGGAAGTCGCGAAACGACTTCTCCGGACGGGCCAACACACCAGATCAGGTCGCTGGAGATCTCGGCGAGAACTCGCAGCCGATCAGCCTCTCTTCCCAGACTGATGCGAGCATGTGGTGCATCCGCCGTATACCGCAGGTGATCGTCTTTCGGGCCCGACATCGGTCTCACCCTCACGGTTAAGATGTGATGAACGAGGACGTGAAGCACTCATGTGAACTGATCAAGCGAGTTGCGTTGAGTGATCCAGAAACAGTCATCGCAACAGGAGAGAGGCGACACGAGATTCGAGACCAACACACTCAACTGACCGTCGCGGCGATCCGCATCAACAGATGCCAACGCGATCATACACATCCAAAGAAACCGTGTTAACCACGTGTGACATTGAAAACACACAATTCCTTTACTTTTTGCCAAAAGTCATCCTGCCGACGACAATAGAGTTCATGCGTTCACCTATCTCCGAACCAGGCCCGTTTGGTGCGTGTCGGACATGCTGTAACGCCATCTGGGGCGGTCCGCCAACAAATCGCCAATTGATGCGGCCCGAAATCAGGAATAGAATGGCTCCGTTCCCGGAGGTGTCAGCGAGAACAAGGTTTCTGAGTCGCCATTGCCCCCGGATCGGTGCACAACGCGAACCTATCTTGGAGTCTGAGAACACCACTTGAATAATCCGACGCCCAAACGCGAAGAACTCCGTGTCGAACAGCGGCGAGCCATCCTGGTGGCTGTCGTTCCTCCCAAGGATGCCAACAAAGAACATGTTCTCGACGAGCTGAAAGGCTTGGTTCAGACAGCGGGTGTCGTTGTTGTCGGGACGCTGGTCCAAACCCGTGAGCGTCCGCATGTCGCAACCTTTCTGGGCAGTGGAAAACTCGAACAGTTGAAGCTCATGGTCGAGGCGTTGAACGCCGACCTGATCTGCTTCGACAACGCCCTTTCACCCTCTCAAGGGAAGAACCTCGAAAACGCCACGAACACGATCATCGTGGATCGGAGCGAAGTGATTCTGCACATTTTTGCCACGCGAGCCAGAACGTACGAGGCTCGTCTGCAAGTGGAATTGGCCCAACTTTTGTACTTTCGCCCCCGCCTGAAGCGGATGTGGACCCACCTCGAACGCATCGAGGGGGGGATCGGGACAGGCCGCGGACCGGGTGAAAAGCAGTTGGAAGTCGACCGCCGTCTTGTTGACCGCCGAATTGCTGAGTTGAAGCGAAAACTCAAAGATGTCGAGAAGCGGCGCGAACGCCTGGTCGCCAGCCGCGGAGACACCCCGACAGTCTCACTGGTAGGCTACACCAACGCCGGCAAGAGCACGCTGATGAATGCGCTGACCGACGCCGATGTGCTGGTGGCAGACAAGCTGTTCGCCACGCTCGATACCCGCACACGAAAATGGACACTGCCACATTGGGGCGAAGTCCTCCTCAGCGATACCGTCGGGTTTGTGCGTGATCTTCCGCACCACTTGGTCGCGTCTTTCAAATCAACTCTTGAAGAAGCGCGGCATGCCGACCTGCTTCTACATGTTGTGGATGCCAGCGATCCGAACGCCGAAGCTCAAATTCGGACCGTCAACCGAGTCCTGAGCGAGATCGAGGTGGACCACGAGAACTCAGTCCTCGTCCTCAATAAGATCGACGCAGTCCAGGACCACTCCATTGTCGACGTACTCCGCGCGAAACATAAAGATTGCGTGACTGTCAGCGCAACGACGGGGCAAGGACTCGATCGCCTGACTGAGAGCGTCGGCAGTTTGCTCGGTGGAGGCTTCGTCGAAGCCGACGTGGAAACCAGCGTCGGCAACGGCCGGCTCCTGCACTTCCTGCGCGAACACGCGGATGTCCGCGAGACCGAGTACGGCAACGACAGCCGTGTCACACTTCGCTGCCGAATGGCCCAGAAGTTTGCTGACCAGATTAGTGGCGACGACACGACGATCACGCTGGTTCACGCCGATTCGCCTGCGTCCACGCCGTTGAACGATCCGGCTCTGTCGCGGCGATTCGGAAACGAACAGACCTTCGACTCGCCCTAGACGATCCGCATGCGAACGCGGCACAAACCGGGTGCCGTCCCGGCGGACTCGTCTCGCACAACCGTCGCCACTCAGTCAATCGCTCCACATCTTGCCCTGTCCGTAGAGAGTCTGTTCCCATCGGAGTATGATGATCAGCCACCAGGCGACCACACACGAAACAGGAAACATTTGCCAACGGCCTTGACTGTCGGACGGGAGTGCATTTGCCATGACGACCCAGTGTTACCTCGGAGTGGACTTGGGCGCATCAAGCGGTCGAGTGATGGCCGG
>CALJUK010000979.1 GCA_937975745.1 uncultured Planctomycetaceae bacterium
TAGGATGCACCACGGTTCATCGCAGCAATACACCTCGAACGGGTGTCGAACAGTTACTGATCTCCAACGCGATTGATCAGTCGCTCGACAAGATTGACTTTGCGGCCTTTACGGGCGTGCCGGTGTACCTGGAAGAAAAGTACGTCGACTGTGTCGACAAGGCGTACCTTTTGGGTTCGATCCGGCATCGGCTGGCGGGGGCCGGCGCTCACAGTGGGCCGGCGGTCGAAAAAGCGGACGTTCTGCTGGAAGTCCGTAGCGGGGGGGTGGGGACGGATGGGTCAGACAGCTTTGTCGGACTCCCGGAGATCACTCTGCCAGGGATGCTGACGTTGCCGGAGGTTCGCCTGATGAACCGGTCCACACAGAACGGCACAGCCAAGATTGGCCTGGTGGCCTACGACGCCCGAACGATGGAAGTTCTGGGTGAGGGGGGCGTCACGCTGGCCCGGTCGGACGACAGCAACTGGTTTTTTATGGGGGTCGGCCCGTATCGCCAGGGAAGCATTTCCAAGGAAGTCAAACGAGCGACCAGCAGCTGGGGAAAGCCTGCGTCTCCGTTGCCTCAGAATGTGGCATTCGAACCGCCCGGAGAAGCGTCTGAGTTGCGTCTCACCTCTGGAGTCTCGGAAGGGACCCCATCCGCAGAGTAGCCGGCAGACTGCCGTGTCCGGCGGCAAATACTGCAGGGTGAGTGTCAATTCCGCTGAGTCTCTCACGTGAAGCGATCATCATGTCAGCCAACAGTGACTATCGTGTGATTCCGCTGGACAGGCTCAAGCAAGGGACCCGTCTGCAGTGTCCCATCTACGATGTCCGCGACGATCGCAACGTCTTATTGCTTTCCGCAGGTACGGTGATCTCGTCCAGCGTGATCAAGCGGCTATCGTCCCGGGGGATTTCTGAGATTCGAGCCCACTGCAGCGAGCTCGATGGGTCGTCGGACTCGATCCCAGTTGCGGTGGAACCTCTCGTCGTGACCGAAAGTCTTCCTGTCCCGCGGGAGAATTCCGGGTTTGCCGTCGGACCCGACTCGTTCATTCACAATATCAAATCACGGACCGGCCAGCGGTTTGATCCTGAAGTCCGGAAGGAGTTCAGCGAGAGCTACCAACAGTCGCTCAATTTCGTCGAAGACCTGTTCGGCGGACTTTCGAAGTCGGAGCGAGTTGATGGCAGCGGGTTGGTTTCGACGTCGGCCCAATTACTGAGCCAGCTGTCGATCGACAAAGACCTGTTTACCGCGTTGGGAATTCTGCCTGCGGCGGATCGGTATCCAATGCGGCATGGTCTGCAGACGTCAATGCTGGCAGTGGCCCTTGGGACAACGCTGGGACTGACGGAATCGCAACTGTTGGAACTGAGCACCGGTTGCGTCGTACACGATGTCGGCATGCTGCACATCAGTCAGGCTATCTACAACGCCGAACGTTCGTTGACTCCGATCGAGTTTCTGGAAATCACCAAGCATCCGATGCTGACGTTCGACCTGATTCGCGACGTTCGCGAGCTTTCCAGCGGCGCCCGGATGGTGGCCTACCAGATGCACGAACGGTGTAACAGCTCGGGTTACCCACGGAAAACGAACGGCAAACGGATTCACTATCTGGCCAAGGTGGCGGCGGTTGCCGACGTCTTTATCGCCATGATCTCTCCCCGACCGCATCGCCTGGGGATGCTGCCCTACTTCGCCCTCAAGCAGATTATCGAAGGAGCACGAAAGGGCGAGTTCGATCCGACTGTCGTGCGTGGCCTGTTGCAGACAATTTCACTTTTCCCGATCGGTTCATTCATTGAAGTGAGCGACGGCCGCGTGGGGCGCGTTCTTCGCGCCAATCGTGAGAACTTCGCACGGCCTGTCGTCGAACTGACGAACCCGCACGATCTCAGCTCCAGAACCGAAATTGTTGACCTCTCGCAGGTCACTTCGCTGGAGGTGGTCCGACCGCTGCGAGAGCTTCCTGTCCATAGCGTTCAGATGGGCACTGATATTGCCTGGGACTGAGTGTCCCCAGCTGCGACTGGTCACGTGTGGCAACTGTCGATGTGTCAGTGGATGGGCCTCGGCGCGGGCGTTCAGGAAGCTCTTTCGTCATGACGGGCATGCCCCGTGATGGCCTCCCCAATCGTCAGATCCGCCTTCAGTGCGCATACCCGATGATCGCACGTCACTGGTGAATATTCAAATGTTTACTTCTGTCCACTTCTTTCTCCGCACGGGAATCGCCACATTCGGCATGCTCGGAACTGGAGGCGGGTGATTCCCGTCGTCCACACGACATTCGAGTGCAAAACTCAGCACCAGGGGATACGTTGACGAATAGTTATTGGATGCCGAAAGGCGTGGGCATCCCCAGGTCATCTCGCCATTTGATGACCCGGGACTCCGAAACTGTTGGGGCTGCGACAAATTTTCCCGGTGTGCAACGCGCGCTAACGGCAGGAGACGAACAGGCTAAGTAACTTCAATTATTCTTCAGAACGGCGGGCCTGCCTGATGTTGAATGCCCGCCAGATTGCTCAAGACAAGGGGAATGTTCCTACATGGATTGGCGAAATCATGACTTCCGCAGTCGAGTGTGTGCATGCCGATGCACCGCTGAATGCTGCCGCCGCGCGGATGAAGGAACGGGGGATTCGCCATCTGGTGGTCGTCGACTCGTTTGGCAAACCGGTCGGCGTCTTCTCCGAACGGGACATGCTCGGGCATATCGCTCGTACACTTAGCCGCGGTTACAACGTCCCCAGTCGCACGCCGATCGGCGAACTGATGACCGCCCCTCCGAAAGTCATCACGTTGACGACGTCGATTGCCGAGACAGCTGCTTTGATGGCCGAGCACAAGTTCGGTTGTCTTCCGGTCGTGAATCGAGAACGCGAACTGGTGGGCATCGTCACCGTTGGTGATCTGCTGAATGTGCTGGCGGGTAAGAAGCAGGCCAAGAGTTCGGCCCGGCCGCAAGCGGTCAGCGTTGCCGACGCGAATCTCACCGAGGACTAAGTCGCCTTCCTTCACTGGGTCGATCAGGGCTGCCGGAGATCGAGGCAGATCAACTCCTGCTGGTCGCGGCTGTAGAGCCGACCGCGCGACAGAGCCGGCGGTGCCCAGGCCTTATCGTGCAGCAGTCCTGCCACTCGACCTCGCTCGGTATAGGACTTCGGGTCGGCTTTCACGAGGACGAGATCGCCCGATTCCACCTGGCAGATCAAGTGTCCGGCCGCTTCGATCATCGTGCACTTGCCGGGTTCGCGGGCAACCCAACTCCGGTCTCCGGTCTGCAATTCGAGGCAGCGAAACGTGACTCCAGCGTTGTCGCCGTGCGGTCCGTAGACATGCCCGTCGACAATCATGCTGGTGGCAAACTGGTTCTGGAGATTCTTGTTCGACCAGAGTGGAATCACTCCCGACGACTGGCCTTCGGCCTGGACCAGCAATTGGGATACGCCCGTGCCATAGGCCGACGAGATGAGAAGCGTCTCCCCGTCGATCAACGGTGTCGCACAGTTGCAGTTGTACTGGTTGCCCCAGGGGAACCGCCACAACTGCTTGCCGTCCGTTGGGGAAATCGCCATGAGTGATTGCCCCGTGAACCCAATGATCTGGCGCTGGTCCGCGACTGTTATCATGATCGGCGAGGCGTAGCCGGGCGGGTCGGTCCCGACTGACCAGACGATATGCCCGTCGGTCCGGTCGCAGGCCACGAAGGCATTGTCACGGTTGCCGGCCGAGGGGACGATTACCAAGTTGGCTTCAATGAGTGGTGAACCGGACAGGCCCCAGTAGTACTCGGTTTTTTTGCCGGGATTGTCGCCGTTGGCTTGGCGAATGACGTTTGTTTTCCAGACGACATCACCCGTGCTGGACTGCAGGCAGAAGAGGTCTCCTTCCGGCTGCAGACAGTAGAGCAAACCGTCGTGATACGTGGGAGTGCTCCGCGGGCCGGCGCCCTGTCGCTGGCGATCCAGAAACGTCGTTCCCAGTTCCCGGAACCAGATTCCATTGCCCGTGTTGGCGTTGTAACAGACGACATAGTCCTTTCCGTCCTTGCTGGCCGTCACGTACAGCCGTTCTCCGACGACGATCGGGCTGCTGAAGCCTTTACCCAATGGAACACGCCACAGCAGCGGAGGTTTCCGTCGGGTCCAATCCAGATTGAGGTTCTCTTCAGTCGAATGGCCGTTCCGTTGCGGACCAAGAAACTGTGGCCAGTCACTTCCGCCGGCAGGGTGCTGTGAGCGACCGTCAGGCGTGTCTGCTGCAGATGTGGCGCCGCCGATAATGGCCGAAGTCAGAACGAGCATCGCCAGCAGGACTGACCGGATTGGGGAGAGGGTCATGACGGCTCCTCGTCAGAGGGGAGTGCAATTGGGGCCAGTTCACTGGTGAAACGGGGTTCGGCCAGGCGGAATGTCAGTAGCACGCCCAGACCAATCAGACCAGCAATCCCGCAAAACACGACAGGGAAACCGACCGCCTCGATCAGCCAGCCAGCCAGGGGGGCAAACAACAGCGGAACGGCCAAGCAGACACCCATCGTACTGACATACTGAGGGTGATTGTCGGGCCGCGTCAACTCCAGCGTGTAATTGACCAGCGTCCGCATGGTGACAGGTGTCAGGCCGAGCATGAAGTACACCATCCAGTACCAGTTCCGAGTGTATTCCGGATGCCGCGATGTCAGCCAGATGGCAAACAGCGGCGTAAGACACAACACGGCGAGCTCAGACCGCAGGACTACCCGGTTCCCGTAGCGGTCTGCGAGGGTTCCCATCACCATCGAGAAGAGTCCGACAGAGACGTTTTGCGCGATGACCCACAACATCAGATGGAAGCCGACTTCATCCGGCTTGAGTGACTCGCGACCGAGCGCCTGGTAATGCGGGAACAACAGCTGGATGGAAATAAACAACATGGCCACGACACCGGTCTGGCGAAAGTGGCGATCGTGGCAGAACACTTGCCACGCGGAGCAAACCAGGTGGCGGGCCGAGCGATGGGCAGGTGGATTCTCGTCACGGGGCTCGCTGATCGCGAACGAGCAAAGTCCGGCCAGAATGAAACCGACGGCCGTCACGCCAAACACTCGGGTGTAGCCACCATCGGGAAGTTGCAGCCAACGCTGCATGAGGAACCAGGCACAGGTGACGGCAATCAACGAGCCCAAGATTCCGGAAAGACTCATCAGCCGGCCGCGGCGGTCTGGTCGAATCAGTTTTCCCTGGAGCGTGCCAAACACCATTTGGTTCAGGCCGTTGCAGGCAAAGAACCAGAAATAGCACGCCAGAAAAACGACAGGCAACCAGCCGGGGGGATTCGTCCAGTAGACGGCCCACAACCCGGACAGCAGGAAGAACGGGACTGACATCAGACTGGTTGTGATCAGCAGTGTCGGGTTCTTGAGTGGCCGAGCCCGCAGCCGGTCGGACAGCAGGATCGGCGGGACACTCTGACCGACGCGATTCAGCAGAGGGAGGCAGCCCCGAATCCAGCCCGACCCGGCGATGATGTCCAGGAAGGCGGGCATGATGACTGTCTCGGTCTTAAACACCCAGGCCACGCGAATCAGAATGAAGTGAAACGCCAACGCTAGCAGGTTTCGCGGCTCATGCCGGAGGATCTCCAGTTGTCGCGCGTCGACCGAAGATTCGGCTGGCTGCGGCAATGCCTCTGCTGGAGTCGAATGAGCGAAGGACATTCTGTTGACCGGTTCGGCGGGAGTTCGAGGCCCGAGTCGACACGTCGACGGCTGGACTTTGCAGGACCGGGGTCAGTGCTGTTTCGCACTTCGGCAAGATGTTTCGCGAAGCGGCCGACCCCATGTGGGCTATGGGCATCGTAGCAGAGTGGCTGGAGCCTGTCGTGTCTGCAGCGTTGCCACCTTCCGGCGTCTGGGGTACCGTAGCGAGAGCGGCGACGTCACGAGTCCTCGACCGAATCGATGTGCCTCTGTCGGCTTTCACCTTCCCTGTTTGACGATGCCTCATGTCACCCGGCCAGAATCCTCAACGCGAATTCGCCGTCGACGTCGTCGAACGGCTGCGTGCTGCCGGGTTCCAGGCTCTGTGGGCTGGAGGCTGTGTCCGCGACTTGTTGCTGGGCCGCGAACCTCATGACTATGACGTCGCCACCGACGCGCGTCCGGAGCAGGTTCGGCAGGTGTTCGGACGCCGGCAGACAGTTGCGGTCGGAGCCAGTTTCGGCGTGATCCTGGTGCTAAGCGAACAGTCGGAAGCGGGCAGCATCGAGGTGGCCACATTCCGCTCCGAGGGACCCTATCAGGATGGTCGCCGACCATCGCGGGTGACCTTCTGCTCGGCTGAAGAAGACGCCAAACGCCGCGATTTTACGATTAACGGAATGTTCTACGATCCCCTCGCACACCATGTGCTCGACTATGTCGAGGGGGAACACGATTTAGGACAGCGGATCATCCGCGCAATCGGTCACGCTGAAGATCGCATGACCGAAGACAAACTTCGACTGCTCCGCGCAGTCCGGTTTGCTGCCACGCTGGAATTCCAACTGGAACTGCAAACGGCCAATGCGGTGCGGAAGATGGCTTGCGAGATATCCGTCGTCAGTACCGAGCGAATCACGCAAGAACTCCGCAAGATGCTGCTCGATCCGCATCGCCGGCGGGCCTTGGAACTCTGCGTCGACTTGGGTCTGTTTCCGGTGATCTTTCCGGAAGCGTCCCGCTGGTTCTCACAGTCCGAATTGTTACAGTCCGCAGAAGTCGATTCGGCGTGGGGCCAGACACTGACGGCACTCAGCCACCTTGCCGCTCCGACGTTTCCACTCGCGTTCGCCACGCTGGTAGCCGAACTGGTCGCGGCCAATGCACCAACGATCCGTGGTCTCTGCCGTCGTTTTCGTCTCTCGAATGCCGAGACCGAAGAAGTGGTGTGGCTGCTGGAACATCGCGACGGACTGCAAGGCATTGCCGACTGGCCTTTGCATCGGCAGAAGCGATTTCTGGTTCACCCCCAGATTCGAGAACTGCTTGAGTTCCAGAGGGCCCGGGCACTGTCGGCCGACCTGCCTGTGGATGACATTCTTTTTTGTGAGGACTTCCTGGCTCGCGTTCCAGCCGAGGACCTCGACCCACAGCCGTTGTTGACCGGCAAAGACCTGGTTGCCGCTGGTTGGAAGCCGGGACCGCGCTTCCGCGAGGTTCTCGAAGCGGTCCGGGATGCACAACTGGCCGGCACCGTGACGACGCCCGCCGCAGCCCACGAACTAGCCAGTCGCTTGCAGGCCGACGCGGCGAGGGATAAGACATCAGACCGAAATGACACGACTCGACGCGATTCGCGTGACACCTTGCAGGAATGATCCGCCATGGAACCCGTTCGCATTGCCATCATCGGCGCTGGCGCCGTTTCCGATTACCACCACGTCCCTGGAATTCTGCTGGATCCGCGAGCCGAGTTGGTCGCCGTCTGTGATCCCAACGAACAGCTCCTGGAACAACGCAAGTCTGATTGGAACGTCTCCAAGACGACGACCAACTACGAGGACATTGCGGCCGACCCGGACGTTGATGCGGTGGTCATCGCCACACCAAGCTGCTCCCACAAGTCTATCGCGCTGGCCTGTATCCACGGCGGCAAGCATGTGATGTGCGAAAAGCCGTTGGGGCTGAACTTCGGCGAGTCGCTGGCGATGTACCACGCGGCACGCGACCGCGGTGTCCGCCATATGACGGCCTTCACCTATCGGTTTGCACCGTCGATGCGGTATCTCAAGCATCTGTTGACCAGTGGTGCCCTGGGCCAGCCGCGACACTTTCGCAGTCAGCGTTTTCTGGACCTCCCCGAAACCAACTGGGGCTGGCGGCAGATCAAGAAACTTGCTGGTGCGGGGGACCTGTTCGACATGACGATCCACCGCATCGATTTCGCGCAAGACCTGATGGGACGCATTACGGAGTTGTGTGGAGCCGTCGCACAGTACGCCACACGCGACCAGACAGAGCAGGGGGAACCCTGTCCGCCGTCGGAAGTCGATGACTGGTCGGCTCTCATCGGTCGGTTTGAATCCGGCGCCGTCGGTGTCTGGGAGGGAAGCACCGTGATGAAAGGCTACCACAACAACGGCTTTGGACATGAATGGGCCGAAGTGAACGGCAGCGAAGGTTCGGCCGTCTACCGTCTGACCGAACCGAACCGGATTCTCATCGGCCGCCACGGCGAATCGCTTCGCGAAGAAAATGTTCCGAAGGAGTTCCTCAAGCCGGCTGGCAGTCCCCGCGATCCCAGCCAGGGTGTCCCGAGTACTGTCTTCCGCTACGACCTGGTCTATGAACTTGTGTCGGCCATCGTTGAGGGACGCGATGCCGTCCCCGGCTTTGATCACGGAGCCTCCGCGCAGGCGGTCGCCGACGGTGTCCTCGAATCGTTCGAGAAGCGAACCTGGACGAAGATCGACACCAACCTGGAGTAGCGCAGTTCAGTACGTCACACCAAGGCGAATGAAGGCCGTGTCGGTCGGGTCAAAGTCTCCCAGATTCGATCGATACTCGACCGTGCGGCCGAATACGTAGGCGCACTCGATGTTGGTCTTCCAGCCGTTGGCGTGTTGTGTTTCGACACCGCTGACCAGACGGTAATCGCGATACGTGACGACATCGTTGGCGCCGCTGGACCGCTCGATGGCCCACGAACCGCCACCGAACTCGCCAGCCAGGTAGACCCAGCGTTCCATCCCGTCCCGTTGTGCCGTCCGGGCCGCCAGCCGCGGTCTCGGAAAGATCAATTCCCAACGAACGTCGGGACTGGGCATGTAAATCATACCGATTGCTGGCAGCAGGTTGACGTCGTCACGGTTGAGGTAGACGACGCCGGTAATCAACTGCAGCTGAGGCGAATATCCATAAATCGCGAGCCCCCGCCCGGTGACGCGGATGGCGTCGGAGGTTCCGTTTTGAAAGTCGCTGTAAACGCCGGGGCTGACGGCCAGCTCGTAGCTCCACCGCTGGTTGATGGGCTTCATCCACCGGAATTCCGCAGAGGCCTGATGCAGTCGGGCGGGAAGATCGGTTGAACTGGGGCCGTTCAGAAGCATCATCGTGTAGGACGGCGTCACCGACAGGTAGGGCAATTTCCGGGCAGAGAGTGTCGTCCGGAAATCGATGTCCGTGATTCCCAGCGAGTCGCCACTTCCGGGGAGCCACGTTCCAGTCAGCTTGGATTTCTTGATTTCGAGCCAGCTCGAATCAATCCAGCAGTCATCGCACGTCGGGTTGCCCGCCGGGTCGGGCGGCATGAATGGCATGACCTCTTTCGCGTCGGCCAAGGAGGGGGTGACGACGTCTCCCAAGTCGGGTGTCTGGCTGATCTGCTGAATCCCGTCCCGTTCGCTGGCGATGGTTGGGGGAGGGGAGTTGAACCGACTGGGATCAATGCGCGGCGGTTCGTCCCGGACGATGGGTAGTTTCCAACCCACTTCAGACGCGGCGGAATTGACGGCGGCGGAATTGACGGCCGGTTCGTTCGCACGCACCGGCTGCCAGTCGGTCAGTTCCAGCAGGAAGACCAACATCAGCAACCGCCAGGCCGAGGAAGTACTCACAGGCTTGGTCCGATGATCGGGAAATGTGGGTAAGAAAGCGTGGGAGAGAAGGGGGGCGTGCAATAGCAGAGGGGATCAGACCGGGTCAACACGGATTCCGGTTCAAACCGCATGTC
>CALJUK010000980.1 GCA_937975745.1 uncultured Planctomycetaceae bacterium
GAACGCCGTAGAAACCGGTCTGCTCGCGACCCCAGTTCGATCTCAACCGGCCTGCTCGCTCGTTTGAAGACGAATCAACCGGGGGCTTGGCAGCGACTGGCGGAACTGTACGGACCGGTCGTGTTTCACTGGTGCCGGCGAGCCAATTTGCAGAGTGCCGACGCCGACGATGTGGTCCAGGAGGTATTTCGCACCGTGTTTGCGAAGGTTGCGACATTTCGCCGGGAGAGAGAGGGTGACACATTTTGCGGTTGGTTATGGACAATCACCCGGCACAAGATCGGCGATCATATCCGCCGCAGTCGTCGGCAGCCGATCGGAACCGGGGGCGACGACGGCGCCCGGCTAATCGGCGAGACGGCCGACCTACCGGAAGAAGTCCAGGAGTCGATCGGTCGCGAAACAGGAGGCCTGTATAAACAGGTTCTGGAAACGGTGCGGGACGAATTCCGCCCTCCGACCTGGGAAGCGTTTCGGCTGGTCGTGATGGACGGGCAGGCGCCGGCCATCGTCGCCGAGCGTTTGAGAACGACGCCGAATGCCGTCTATCTGGCAAAGTCGCGAGTTCTGCGGCGGATTAGGCAGGAACTGGGTGACCTGAGTGAAGACAACCCTTCGGAGAGCCGGAATGGATAGCAGTCGAGAACCGACCCTAATCGGCGCGTGTCCGCCAGCGGAAGACCTGGCGGCATTCGTCACCGGAAACCTCGCCGGCACTCGGTTCGACGATGTGGCTCAGCACATCTCCCGTTGCGGCGACTGTGTTGAGAGCCTGACTCAATTGAGCGACGCGGGGGACACTCTAATAGACGAACTACGCAAACCGGCGGGAGTGTTTGCGGGAACGCAAGAAGATCGCCGGCGGGTGGTTGAACTGGCGAACGCGGTCGGATGCAACGCGCGGGCTGTCGATTCTGCAGAAGCTGCTGCGCCCGCCGGCGACCGGGAAACTACCACTGCTGTTGACGCCTCCCTGGATGACGAGGGGGATTCAGACCGGGTCGATTTGAACCACCTCGGCCCCTACCGTATTACAGCGAAGCTCGGCGAAGGCGGCATGGGCGCGGTCTACCAGGCCGTTCACACTCGGCTGGAGAAAGTCGTCGCGATTAAGGTGCTCCGGACTCCCGGTCTACAGAGTGCCTCGGTCGTCTCACGCTTCGAACGGGAGATGCGGGCCGTCGGGAAACTCGACCATCCACACATCGTGCGGGCCACCGACGCCGACGAGGACGACGGCGTTCATTACCTGGTAATGGAATACATCGACGGCGTCGATCTGTCGAAGGTGGCGCGAGCTCACGGTCAATTGCCGGTTGCCGCCGCTTGCGAACTCATCCGCCAGGCGGCATTCGGATTGCAGCACGCGCACGAGCATGGGCTCGTACACCGCGACATAAAGCCATCGAACCTGATGCTGACCGGCCGGGGGCA
Source organism: uncultured Planctomycetaceae bacterium (assembly GCA_937975745.1). Lineage (GTDB taxonomy): Bacteria > Planctomycetota > Planctomycetia > Planctomycetales > Planctomycetaceae > CALJUK01. The sequence continues at coordinate 1,435 of CALJUK010000980.1, forward strand.
GGTCAAAATCCTGGACATGGGGCTGGCCCTGCTGGATGAGTCACACCTGCCGCTCGCAGACGAGTTGACCGGCACTGGACAGGTGATGGGCACGCTCGACTACATGGCCCCCGAACAGGTCGCGGACACGCACCAAGTCGATATCCGCGCCGATATCTACAGCTTGGGCGCGACGCTGTACAAACTCCTGGCCGGCGTCGCCCCGTTCGCGGGCGAGCAGTATGACACGCCAATCAAGAAGATCCGCGCTCTGGCGACCGAAACGGTTCCCGCCATTGACACCTACCGACACGATTTGCCCTCTGAACTGGTGGGAATCGTCTCCCGGAAGTGGCGCGCGCGCTGCAACCGTTCTGTCGCGGCGCCGATCTGGCGGCGCTGCTGAAACCGCTCGGGGTTCACGCCGCTGCGGAGAACTCCCACGACGCATGTGCGGCCGGTACGGAATCTTTCCTCGATTCCGATTCGACCGGCAGGGTCTTCAAGCCGACCTCCGGAAAGGATAATGAGGGCAAGCGTGTCTCGGCGGTGACGGTGTCGTCGGTCGCCAGCTCGGGCAAACGACTCTTGATTGCAGTTTCCACGGCCGCAGTGCTGCTTCTTCTGACTTCCGGAATCGTGACTTATATTCGCTCGCCTGACGGCGGCACGGTCAGAATCGAATTGCTCGATCCTCAACTCGAATTACACATCAAGGATGAGCAAATCCACATCCAGGGGAAGAAAAGCAAGGCAATCATTCTCAAGCCCGGCCGAAAAACTCTGACAATCAAACGCGGGGACTTTCAGTTCGAGACCGACACGTTCGTTCTGCGGGAGGACGATGGAGAAGTGCAGCTAAGTGTTGAATACGTCGCCGGAACACTGAGGTTGATGCACGGGGGAAGGGTCTTGGACGAAGCTCAGGTGCCGGAGTTGTCGTCACAGCCCGCCGGACCGCCCATCGCCCCCCCTCGGGCCACCGCACCGTTTGACGAGGACGTTGCGAAGGAGCACCAACTGGCTTGGGCCGATTATCTCGGTGTCTCGGTGGAAAGGGAGACCGCACTTCCCGATGGCGTGGAATTGGCGATGGTCCTGATTCCTCCGGGAAATTTCGTGATGGGGGCTACCTCAGCCGACATGGAGGAATGCATGCGATACGCGCGGACGACGAAGCAAGAGTGGTTTGAGTACACCTTTGAGAATCAGGCCCCCGCACATCGCGTGCAGCTTACAAGGCCGTATTTCCTCTCCATATATGAAATCACGCAGCGACAATACGAAGCAGTCATGGGCAGCAATCCGAGTTACTATTCCACCTCGGGGGAGGGCGCACATCAGGTTGACGCCGCCTCCACCGCCGCGTTCCCTGTTGATTCCGTTTCGTGGTTTGATGCGGCGGATTTCTGCAATGCATTAAGCGAATTGCAAGGATTGCGACCTCGGTACAAGCTCGAGGACTCAAAGATTGAACTGATCAAGGGCGAGGGCTATCGTTTGCCGACCGAGGCGCAATGGGAATTCGCCTGCCGTGCAGGCAGTAAAGATCGATACGGTCACGGTGGGGTCTGGACGCTGAATGACTATTCATGGAACTCGACAAACGCAGGGGGCCACCCCCATGCGGTGGGGACGAAACTGCCCAACGGATTCGGACTCTTCGACATGCTGGGCAATCAGTTCGAGTGGTGTGAAGACCCCTACGCACGCGGGTACTATCGGAAATTCATCGGCCGCGTCGCGATTGATCCCCTCGGCAGCGAGAAGACCGATCCGCCACGCATGCGCGTCCACCGCGGCGGGGCCTTCAATTGGGCGCCGATCTGCAACACGGCGACGTTTCGTCACCCGGAAGCACCAGAAGCGAAACGCCCTGGTTTCCGAGTCATGCGCTTCGCAGATGCAGTGCGCGATTCCCCGATACCTAAATCGGAATAAGGCCGAATCCGGGCTCGACCAGCTTGCCGCGAACACTCGATCCCCGTTCGAGTGACTCTCCAAGAGATTCGAATGGAACGCGGATGAACACGGATTGGACCGATTTTCGCTGATTGCTGTCTTGCGTGTCGACGCCATGCGC
>CALJUK010000981.1 GCA_937975745.1 uncultured Planctomycetaceae bacterium
ACTTTCCTGCGTCGGCCGCCATTGACGGCGAATCCAAGACGGGTTGGGCCATCAATGTCAGCAGCGAACAACGCCAGTCCAACCCGGACCTGAAGATGAACGCGCCGCACGAGGCGGTCTTTGTCTTTCCCAAGCCGCTCGACATTCCCGGTTTACCGATCGTCGTGCAGATGCGGCACGACTCGAACAAGAACTATCTGATCGGTCGATTTGCCTTCGACCTCACCGATACACCGGCCGCGGAAGCGAAACCCGTCGCCCCCGACCCGGAGTTGGAACGGTCGAAAGCCCGCATCGCCGAACTGGAAGCCAAACTACCGGGTGGTGGCAACGCGGTGAAGCAGATGGTGATGCGAGACCAGGCCAGCCCCCCCAAGACCTATCGCTTCATCCGCGGGGATTTCCTCCGTCCGGACGAAGAAGCCGGTCCGCTGTCACCCGACGTACCCGATGTTCTGCCCGACCTGCCGGCCTCCGACGGCCCGGTCAACCGTCTGGATCTCGCCCGCTGGCTGGTGAGCCCCGAAAATCCCCTGACGCCCCGCGTAACGGTCAACCGTGTCTGGTCCCGGTACTTTGGTCAGGGACTGGTCGAAACCGAGAATGACTTCGGCTTTCAGGGAACGCCTCCATCTCATCCGGAACTGCTCGACTGGCTGGCCAGCGAATTCGTTGCCCAGGGGTGGTCGATGAAGTCGCTTCACCATCTGATCGTCACCTCGGCGACATACAGACAATCGAGCGACCATCGCGATGACCTCGCTCAGATTGATCCGACAAACAAACTGCTTGGTCGGCAAAATCGGCTCCGTGTGCCAGCAGAGATCGTTCGCGATATGGTGCTCTCCGCCAGTGGAGCTCTTGATCCGACAGTCGGCGGTCCGAGTGTACATCCACCTCAGCCGGAGGGAATCTACCTCTTCACGCAGCGAAAGATGTCTTGGCCCACCGCGACAGATTCCGGCCGCTTCCGGCGGACGATGTACACAACGTTTTACCGCAGTGCTCCCTTTCCCTGGTTGACGACATTTGATTCGCCGGATTTCAGCGTGGCGTGCACCCGTCGCGTCCGATCGAACACACCGCTACAAGCCCTCATGCTGGCCAACGACGAAGGCATCTTCGAGATGGTGCAACAGCTCGCGGTTCGTGTGTTCGCATCGGCAGCCACTCCCATGCAGCAGGCACCTTCGTCCGAGCAAGTCCCGCCACAGACAACCGACCGACAGCCAGCCGCAAGCGAGCTAGACTGGAACGACACGCGTCTTACAACGTTGTACGAGCGGTGTTTCAGCCGTCAGCCAACGCCCCAGGAACGATCCCTGCTCAAACGCTACTGGCAGAATCAGCTCGCCAGCTTTCAGGCCGACCTTCAGGCCGCCGCGAAAGTGGCCGACGAATCCACATCAGCAGAAGGTGACGCGTTGGCAGCATTGGCCGCCTGGACTGCTACGGCCCGCGTCCTCGTCAACACGGACGAGTTCATTACTCGAGAGTAATCGACAACGACGTACCGTCGCCCAAGTGAATCCCCCGAGGTAGATCATGTTCGATCCCGAAAGTCAGACCGACTCGCAACTGCGACGGGACATCACACGCCGGCATTTCCTGAGGAACTGCCAGGTCGGATTGGGAACAATGGCCTTGGCGGGCCTGCTGAATGACAACGCGCCCGCGGCAACGACAGAGAAAGAATTCAATCCGTTTCAGCCTCGCCCGGGTCACCACCTTGGCAAAGTGAAGAACGTAATCTTCTTGTTCATGGCCGGGGGGCCCAGCCATCTGGAACTCTTCGACGACAAGCCGAAGTTGCGCGAGTTCGACGGACAGGAACCTCCCGAAAGCCTCATCAAAGGCCGTCGCTTCGCTTTCCTCAAACCGGGCGCGACGCTGCTCGGTTCGCGTCAGAAGTTCCAGCGGTACGGCGAATGCGGCATGACGCTCAGCGGGTTGCTGCCCCATCATCGGGACATCGTCGACGACGTCTGCTGGCTGCGGGGTGTCCGGACGGACGTCTTCAACCACGGTCCTGCCAAGCTGTTCATGAACTGCGGCTTCCAGGCACCGGGTCGCCCCAGCTTTGGTTCCTGGGTGACATACGGTCTGGGAAGCGAGTCGCGCGACCTGCCCAGTTTCGTCGTACTGCAATCCGGTCCACGGGGGCCCCGGGCCGGCAACACACTCTGGTCGAGCGGATTCCTGCCGACAACGTTCCAGGGCGTCCCGTTCCGCAGCCAGGGCGCCCCGATCCTCAATCTC
>CALJUK010000982.1 GCA_937975745.1 uncultured Planctomycetaceae bacterium
CGTACAAGCCTGCTCACCGAAATATCGCGGGTGTTTCATCGCATGAGGTCCCGGCGTAAGATAGGTGAGTCGCATTCGCGTGTCTTATTCAGATCGCCTTGGGGCTTGATTCATGCATCGGGTCCAACGTTCGCATCTCACGGCCAGACTCCCCTTCATCTGGGGAGTCGTCGCCATGCTCACCTGCTGGGGGAATCTCCCACTGGCAGCCAGGGCAGACATCTCGCAGGCTGAGATCGACCGGATGATTGCGCAGGGAGTCAGCTACCTGCGTGCCAACATGCCCCAAACAGGTGGCGGACGAGACTCGCTGGCAGCGTTGGCCCTCATCAAGGCCGGACAACCGACCGACCTGCCGGAAATCGCCGCAGTCGTCGAGGGAATTTTCAAGAAGATCACCAGCGAAGGCTACCAACCTCGCAGCGGGCAAGAGCACATCTACGAGTCGGGCGTCGACCTGATGCTGCTGGGGGAACTCGATCCAGGACTGTATGTCGGCCAGATGCAGTCCATTCTGGATTACATCCTTTCCCAACAGGGACCCAAAGGAGATTGGGACTACCCGAATCGGGATGTCGGCGATACCAGCATCACTCAGTACGCGGGGCTTGGTTTGTGGGCCGCCGAACGCGCCGGCCTGATCGTGCCACGCGAAGCCTGGGATCGTGCGGCCGCCTGGCATACGGGAACGCAACTTCCCGACGGAGGCTTTGCTTACCACCCGGGAAGACAGTCTGGCCCGGGCAACGGCCAATCGACGCTAAACATGACGGCCGGGGGGACCGGCACGCTTGCCTTGGCGAAAATCCACCTGTACGACGACCGACCGGTCCCAACGGGCCAGTCCGAACCGGCGGGAAAGAAGTTCGGCGTCCTGCAGAAGGTCAACACCGAGAACACCCCCGACCGCAAGAATGCTCCGTTCAAACGAACGGTGTCCGCCGCCCGGATTGAAGAATCCATCCGCCGCGGGTTGGCCTGGTTCACTGAACGCTTCGATCCCAACGGTCCGATGGAACATCGGATGTACTTCTACTACGCGCTGGAGCGGACGGCCGCCTTGAACGATATCCAGAAGATCGGCGACCAGGACTGGTTTGAGGTCTGTGCCGAACGGCTTCAGCAACAGCAACAGGACAACGGGAGTTGGGAAGGACAATCGGGCGCTGCCGTCTCGACCAGTTTCGCCGTTTTGTTTCTGACCAAGTCCACAGCCAAGGCGTTGGGGCGCGAACGCCCCGACCCCGTACAAGGGGGACTGCTCGCGGGGGGACGTGGTCTACCGAACGACCTGCGGACCGCCCGGTTAGAGGGAGGTGACGTTCAAACGACCAAAGAGCTGACGCCCATCGACGTCTTGCTGCGGTCGCTGGAGACGGCCAAAGCGGACGAGTTGCCACAACTCCAGCAGGCCCTGGTCGAGCAGGTTCAACTCGGCAACCGGGAAGAACTGATCGGCCAGGTCGATCGTCTGCTGAAGCTGGCCAGACATCCCGACGTCGAGGTCCGTCGAACGTCACTCTGGGCATTGGGTCGCAGCAAGAACCTCAAAGCGGTCCCCACACTGTTGAACGGGCTCTCCGACAACAACGTCGATGTCATGATTGAAGCGCAGAACGCGCTCTGCGCCCTCAGTCGCAGACCGCGCGGCGTTGGATTGCCCGCGTCACCGTTTGCGGGTCTTCCCGAAGACACCTCTCCCGAAGCGCGGACCACCGCTGCGGCGTCCTGGCGTGAAGAAGCCCTGCGAAAATGGAAGGCCTGGTACTTCCAAATCCGCCCGTATGACGAGCGCGACGATCTGCAGCAGATCAAACGCCAATAACCTCCGTTCATTCGTCTCATTCCTGGGATAGACACTCTTATGCGAATGCCCGCCAACTTCTGCTCGACGTTCTTGCGGCCGAGCACAGCCCAGGGTCGCTTGTCCTTGTCGACTCGCCGGCTGGTCATTGTCGCCGCAGTCATTGGCCTTGCCTCGGCTGGCCCGACAGCGACGCTTCAGGCTGCTGAGTCCCGGAAGCGCACCGTGCAGACCATCGAAGCAGACGGCGGAATGGTTGTCTCTGCATCGGCGGAAGCGTCAGAAGCCGGACGGCGAATTCTGCAGCAAGGTGGCAACGCCGTGGACGCGGCTGTGGCGGTCGCCTTTGCCCTGGAAGTGACCTGGCCCGAGGCTGGCAACATCGGAGGAGGGGGCTTCATGATGGTCGCCCCCGATGACGGCCGGGACCCGATATGCGTCGAATACCGCGAGACATCGCCACGCAGCGTGACGCCAACCACATTTGACTTCGCCGAGAATCCCCACACACAGCGGCTGGTCGGCGTGCCGGGAATGGTCCGAGGAATGGCCTTGGCCATGGAGACCTATGGCAGGCTCCCCTGGTCGAAGGT
>CALJUK010000983.1 GCA_937975745.1 uncultured Planctomycetaceae bacterium
ACCGACATCCCCACACCAATGCGCTGCCAGCCAACAACATCGTGAATAGCGTCGTCCACCGCAAATCGGTAGTTCGGTGGACCGCCTGCCGGATTGGGGGGAAGAACTCGTTCAAGAATCGGACCTTACCGGAAAAGTTGTGGACCGGGCCAGAATAGTCCCGATCGAAGCGGAGTCAAACAGACAGTCAGCGTCTAATGAGTTCGATTACAGCGTGCTGCGCCTACGAATAGCGGGCCAAGCTATTGAACCCGAAGTTTAAGGCCTGACAAGGCACTAGTACGTGAGCGAGAACCGCAGGAATGTTGTCTCGGGGAAAACACGTCGCTGCAGATGAGTCTCTTTCAACACTTGTGTCACAGCGGTGAAACTTCCTGTTCGCCCTTCGGGCACGATGGGCAGGATTCGAATTGTGACCCGGTGCAATCCGACTTCGGCTCCGTAACGGTCGCCAGCATACGAAAGTCGATATCGCCCCTGTTCGTCGGCCGTCCCTGTCGAGGGGCGTCCCCGCAATTGGCCATCCTTGCCGATCGGTTCGAAAGTGATGTTCCCCGGGACAGGCTGACCGTACCACAAGAGTTGTCCCGAGACGTCAGCCAACTCCGGACCGCCCGCAGCCCCACGACAGCCGCCGGCAAATGTGACGGCAACACACAACGAGACGGCCACGGTCAGAATGGACGCAATCCGATTCATGTTCAATAGTCGCCCACATTCTCGCCGCCCGCGATTGTCGAGAGTGCCTGCAGAACGCGCTGATCGATCGTCTCGGACAGGAATCGCGAGGAGCCGTCAGCCATGACAAAGGTCGCCCCTCCAGGATGCGCGGACTGAAACGAGTAAAATGGCCGCTCGTCAGTCGACTGCGGCAGATCGCGCGGCCCAGGATTCATCGGATAAGGTGTCAACACTGGTCCGGTATCGGTCGGGCAACTGGGAGCTTGGATATCCGCAACAACAGCGAACGGTCCCGCAACCCAAAACGAACCGGGAACTCCGTCGCCACCGGTGGGGGCGAAATACGTGACAGCCGCCATCGCCCACGGGTATTCAACCGGCAACGTCGGGAATGTGTCATCCCAGCCGCTGTAGGTCAGCAGCCCTCCCGCCTTTTCGCCCAGCAGGATCGTATTCGACGAACCGTCGGTGATGTCCGACAGTCGACAGCGACTGCTATAGCCAAACGGCCCGCGCGTCGCCTGCGGCCAGTTCTGCCAGTAATGCAGTAACCCACCGGGACAGGATTCCTCGGCAGAGCCAGCCAGCGCCCGGATGATGTCCATCCCATGTGAGAACGAATAGTCCGCGGCGGAGCCGGCCATCCAGTGCAGCGGATTGCCATCCCCGCCGATCGTCTGGGCACCGGCAGAATGTGGTGCGCTCGGACACTGCAGGATCGGAAGCGACGTCTGGTTCAGCGGCCACATCGAGTGATCGTTCGCATCGTTCAGGCTCGACAACCACGTCTTATCGAAGTCGTACTGGTTGTAAAGATTGGCCTGATCGATGTACGGCAGAAGCATGTGAAACCCGGTCCAGTGGCTCCGGTACCGGAGACCGGCGAACGTCGTTGCTGGCGGAGGAGGGTTGCCATCTTCCTGGCGAACGAAACTCGGCGGAAAGGTCCGGTGAGTGTCGTGGTAGTTGTGCAGCGCGAGCCCGAGTTGCTTGAGATTGTTCCGGCAACTTGCCAGACGCGCCTGCTGCCGCGATTGTTGCACAGCGGGGAGCAGCAAAGCCACAAGCAGTCCGATAATTCCGATGACCACCAGCAGTTCAATGATGGTGAATCCCGGACGCCGGCTACGACACGTCACAGCTAAGGGCCTCCAATGAATCGCTGCAAAAAACGAACAGGCAATGACCTCATCTATTCTACGTGACACAGCGTTGCGCGGGAGCAACATTCACTCCACAGGGCCAAATCCAGCTGGATTGTCCGGCCCGAACAATCTGAACTTGCGTACAATCGGGAGCCACCCGGTCCTGCAAATCATGCAATCCGCAGGAAACGCACCACTCGTCCGTCCGCCCTGTCGTGGGTGGCCATTCCGCGAGAGCTAACCGTCACGACCGGAAGCACGGCGGTAAGGAACCTCCAACCCGTGCTGCTCCATCAGCTCCCGGTCCGAGAGAATCGCCCGCGTCGGTCCGTCGGCCCGAACCCGGCCGTCATCGAGCACAATGACGCGTTGACACAATTCCAGCACCAGGTCGAGGTCGTGTGTCGCGATGACTTGCGTCCCCGCGAAGTTCTGCAGGATAGCGATCAATTTCCGGCGGGCACGCGGATCGAGGTTGCTAAACGGCTCATCGAGGGCCAGCACGCTCGGGCGACACGCCAACACGCCAGCCAGACAAACGCGCTTTCGTTCGCCGACGCTCAACTGCGCGGTTTGCCTGAGCCCATAGTTGGCCAGATCGACGGCGGCCAAAGCATCCGTGACGCGCTGCCGCACCTCGCCCGGGGGGAGATTCAGATTCAATGGTCCAAAGGCAACGTCATCCTGAACGATCGGGCAGAAGAGTTGATCGTCGGGATCCTGAAACAGCAGCCCGACTTCGCGTCGAATGGCGGTCAGCTGGTCCTTGCGGATCGGAATCCCGCCGATCGACACACCGGAGTCCGCGTCCGCTGCGAGATTCAGCGGGAGGAGTCCGTTCAAGTGCAGCAACAAAGTCGACTTTCCGGCACCACTGGGACCGACAAGCCCGACAACTTCGCCGGCCTCGATCTTCAGATTAACATCTTTGAGCGCGGCCCGACCGCCCGGATAGCGAAAACTCAGTTGTGACATTTCGATCATGTGGCTATCCGAAAACGGTCTCTGTGGACCGGCATCAATCTCAGATTGTTCGATGATTTCCATTTCGAGTGACGCTTTCGGGCGGAATCTCGAAGACACGGACCGTCCCGTCCCAACCGCGAGCACACATCGCCCCATGGACCCGTTCCGCGCGTGACATCGCCCGAATCAACAGCATTCCAATCAACTGGCTGCGAATCCGCCAGCGCAAGGCGGCCGAACCCCCACCAAAATCACGTGCTGACCGAGCCGTCTGCATGCGGTCGTATTCATCCCACAGGACAAAGACGTAGCGATACATGAACGCCAACATCGCGACCAACAACTTCGGCATGCCGAACCGATGCAGCGTGAACAGCAACTGGTCAAAGGGCATCACATTGATCAACCACAAACCGGCCAGAAACGCGACGCCGCTGCGACAAAGAATGGAGAGCATCACTTCCCAGCCAGCCGCAAAACCCTGCGAAAGAGGCAAGGCGAGCGACATCATCATCACAAGCGGCGCGAACGCCAACAGTCGCCGCAGCAGATAGTCAAAGGGAATACCGGCCAGAGAATGCCCAGCGAAGACGAAGCATGCCAGAACACCCTGCGCCGGCCAGGCCTGGTGGGGCAACAGGACGGACGTCAATGTCACCGCGAAGGCCAGTAGCAGCTTGAGCGACGCGGGCCAGCGATGACATACGGTCGCGCCGCGGGCGTATCGATCGAGATAGCTAATCATCGTCTGCCGCTGATATCGCCGGACGTCGGAGAACCGCTCCCAGGCTTCCTGCCAGCAGGACGACGGCCGCCGTTCCACCAATTCCTGCCAGCGAAACAGACAACCGTTGCCAACCCATCTGGGAAATGGCCGGAATCTCGTAGTCTTCCAATAGCAAGGCCGACGGTGTTGTCGCTAACTGGCTGATCCCGGTCTGTTCGGCCACAGCCTCCAAACCATCGGGATGTTCCGACGCGAACGGTGCCAGGAACGCCGCAATAGCAATCGATGTCGCGAGGCCCGCTGTCACAAATCGACCGACCTCGGATGCGACATGGGTTTTCGCGCCGTCGCCTCCCTGCAGCAAATCAGGGCGATGCGACCAGACAAAGCTGATGACCGCGCCGGTAATTAATGCCTCCCCCAGACCAATGACGGCGTGGTACGAAACGATCAATGCAAAGATATTTCCCAACGACAAGTCGGCTCGGCTCCAGGACATGCCAAACTCGACGCAGAACAAGCAGGCAGCCGCCATCACAGACAGCCACGAGGCCACCACAGCCGACGCGACAGTCCCCTTCAACCCGGTCCCAACCACCCGCCGCATCGCGGTGTAAACGGCGAATCCGCCCCAGGCGCCGCAGACGGCCATGTTGAGAACATTGGCCCCCAAGGCCAGCATTCCACCGTCGCAGAACAAGGCCCATTGCACCAGCAGAACCGAAGTGATCGCCAGGCAGCCAGCCCAAGGCCCGAGGACCGCTGCCGCCAACACACCGCCAATTAGATGGCCCGAAACAGGCACACCCGGTAGCGGAAAATTGACCATCTGGCCAGCAAAGATCATCGCCGACATCATCCCCGTCAAAGGAACAACGCGGTCAGCCAGACGATCCTGGATCTGCCTCAGGCTCAGGCCGACGGCCCCTATGGCAAGTGCACCCGTGGCGGCCGAAACAGTCACAGAAAGATATCCGTCGGGGATGTGCATCCAGTTCTTTCTCGGGAACACCGTGTCCCAGTTCGAAACACCGCATTGCGGCGTATGACAACAAAGCAGTCCGAAGCAGAACCTACTGTATTGGCCACCGATCCGGTTTTCAATCGGATGGGAACTCGCGGTTTGACAATGCCCCACCTCATGAGAGCGACATTCTGTTTCATTGCGACGACGATACGGCAAAACGACGAGGATCGTGCTTTTCAACCGACCACCTCCCAGGGCGAGCACTGCAGCCCGGACACGTCATCCTCTAGTCTTGAGGAACCGTCCCACGGTCCGGAAAGTCCTCGTCTCCCAGAAACATCTCGGGCGCCTCGGGTCTCCCCGGACCGCTGCTGAA
>CALJUK010000984.1 GCA_937975745.1 uncultured Planctomycetaceae bacterium
GGTCGCCTGGGCTTCCTTCGAGCAGGCAACCACACGCAGCCCCTGATGGGCCACCGAAAACAGCACCAGCGGTCTGTCTTCAAGCTCCGGCTGCGCGTGTCTGAGCCGTTGCACGGGCCAATTGGGAAACCAGATGCTGACAAACCGAGGCATCGTTTACATCCAGATCGCATGTCGCCGAAAACAGACCGGCCCGGTGACGTAATAGTTCGCACCGAACAGGCCAGGGAGCCTGACTGCCGGAGAACAGGTCTTCTAGAAGCGGCTCCAAAACCTCTGTGTGCTTCGTCTTCGTCCTGAAAACGCTGGCCGAGGACTCGCCACCAACCGGTTTTGAAACCGGTTCGACAGAAGACTTGCGATCCGGTGGGGGAAGGGAACGAACCAGCCAGCGGATGTCGGCCCAGGTGGGCTCGCGACGGAAGCGGGCCGGCCGAATCAGAAAACCGATATTCCCGGCCGTCTCAGCCGCCAGCTTCAACCGGCGAAAAGCCCGCTCAGGAAGATGTTCGATCCGGGCCAAAACAACCGTCGCCCCCGGTGTCCGGAGCGTCTGCTCCAGCGTCCAGAGAAACTGACTGGGTTCCGGCCGCAGTAGAACAGAACGCCGCAGATCGAGACCGCAATTCGTCCAGGCCAGCGGAGAGAGTTCGTGGCTGTCATCGACGGCCAGAAAAAGGCCCTTCTCCCGCAGCAGACAGGCTGCCAGACGAAGCACCAACGTAAGACACCCGCTCCCGTCAGCCGCCGTCAGCCATTCGGCCAACAGTCCAGGTGGAAAGAAATCCGACAAGCCTTCTTGTGTTGCAACCTCTTTTTGTGAAATCTGTTGTGAACTTTTCTTTCGGACGGAAAAGCTGCTCAGCCGTTTGGACAATGCCCGGATCATCTTGGCCCGCTCGGCAGTGGAAAGAGCCGTCGTTGAAGAAGCGGGAAGGTTTGTCATCGGCTGCATGGGAGACAACACACCAATAATAGGCGCAAACACTGATGGACATGGAAACACATCCTGTTGTATACGCCTGTATCGACATCCGTCAAGAGAAACTTGCGGAAGATCCGAGAACGGAGAAATCGTGAGAGGAGGCTGGGAGGCTCGAATCTCAAGCCCGGGGAGGCCCGGGGGTGCGAAAATATCGCACTTGACGTTAGTCTAGTATTTCCGATACTGCGGCTTGAGAATCTATCGACGTTCAATCCCCTTCGACAGGAGGTCGACGATGCCGCGGGCCCAGCGCGAGTTCGACATGTTGGACGAAGTCTTCAGTCAGTACGCCGAAGCCTACCCACCGAATCCATCGCCGCCGCCGAAATCCCATCCGGACGACCCGCTCCCCCCGCCCAAACCGGTCTCAGCCACTCATTCTGACCGATTCAGCACGGCACCTCCCGCCATGCCCTTTTCCTTCGGCCCCAGTGCGTCGCCCGCGCCCCAACACGGGTGGGCCGAGTTGCTGACTCGCGGAACCATGCTGGCCTTTGCCCTTCTGGCCGGTCTCTGCTTCTGGCAGACCCTTCCGTTCGGTCACTCCTCCGTAACGGCCCGGCAGGTCGAGTTCACCTCCGGAACCACAACGGCAACTTCCGCCACGACTGGACCCGAAACACGCCGCATCAAGGACATTCGTGTCGGTGACCGCGTTCTCTCTCGCCCGCTGGCCGAATATGGCCCCTTCTCTCGCCAGCCGACACAGCGGCACCCGGCCGAGACTCATCCCAAGAGCTGGCGATTGATTCGGCTGCAATTCTTTCAGCCCGATGGAGAACCCATCGACGCAGAGCTCCTCCGCTCGGCCGCGTGGGTCGACCAATGCGGTCTCACAGCGGGCGAGACATGCCGGCTGGAACTCTCGGAAGAAGAGACCCGGTCCGAAGCGCTGATTCTGGCGATCGAGCCTTGCCCGCCGATCAAACCGGGTGTGGGCGAAGTGGTGACAGGCACGTTCTCGCACGTGGCGGCCGCAATCATCGATCTGCATGTCGAGGGGGAATCCGAACCGATCGGCGTGACACCCGGGCATCCTTTCTGGAGCGTCGACCGACAGGACTTTGTGCCTGTGGGAGAACTGCGGATTGGTGAGCGATTGCGCACCATCGCCGGAGGCCAGGCGTGCGTTTCGTCCATTACTCCCCGTGGCCCGCCCGAGCGTGTCTACAACCTGGAGATCGCAGGCGAGCATCAGTACCATGTGGCGTCCACCGGCCTGCTCGCACACAACACGTGCACGGTTCATCGGCACCATTCCGACCCAATCTTCATGGGCGGAAAACGCAACCAGCCGACAACCATACTGACGGTCACCGAACACAAACGGTTGCATCGGGATCTCAACGATTTCCTGAAGGGCAAGACAAACTCCGCCGGCAATCATACGCGTCCGCAACGCGGCAACTCGGGAAGAACCATTCGCAAGACCTTCACAACTGCAGAGCGCAGGGCTGCCATGGCTGAGTTCTACACGAAATTCCGCGAGAAATACCCGACGGCTGCGAAAGACTACTTCGCACAACACCCAGACCTGGAATGACCCAAGGACATGATTTAATGGTCGGTTACTGCATCTACGGCCAATTCAACGACAGCTATGCGTTTCACGAAGTGCCGGACCTGACCGAGTACCAGAAACTCCACCAGGCTCTCCTGCCCGACATGACGGGGGACACACAGCCGGAAGTGCAGCGGTGCCCGGCCTGTGGCGAGATGCTCAACAAGTGGGACGTGCCGCTGACAGACCTGCGGCTGAAACGCCGGAGGTCTGATATCAGTGCGACCTACGATGGTGTCAAGACTGTCTCCCAGCGGTTCCGAGACGTCTGTGAAACCGAGGGACTGACTGGGCTGCGATTCATTTCACTCCCAAAAGACAAGGCATTCTATGCCATTCGACCAATCCGGGCTGTAAGATTTGATGCCGTCCGTCGCCAAACAGAATTCCTCAACCGTTGCGACGTTTGTGGCCGTTACCGGTCTGTCGTCGGAGCCACACCCGTCTGCCTGAAAGCGGGTGAATCGATCCACCCGAAGGAATTCGTCTGGACCGATCTCGAGTTCGCCAGCGGTGACGAGAAACATCCCTTGCTACTGTGTGGTGTCGAAGCGGGACAGATCCTCAAGCGAGCCAAGCTGCGTGGCCTCGATATCGAACCAATCAAAGATGCCCACGCCGCACCGGCCCCGGTTCGATTTGATTGGTATTCGTCACGGCGGCCCGCGACTACTTCGCTCAACATCCCGATCTTGAGTGACGGCCTCCCCGAAGAAATGAACATTGTGGCGAACTTGGAATGGCACATCGAACGAACTCTACGCTGAGACAAGACCCTTTAACGATGGCATATCGCTTCTCAATCCAATTCAACGACAGCTACGCGTTCCACGAAGCGCCGGACCTGACCGAGTATCAGAAGCTCCATCAGGCTCTGCTGCCCGACATGACGGGGGACACACAGCCGGAAGTGCAGCGGTGCCCGGCCTGTGGCGAGATGCTCAACAAATGGGACGTGCCGCTCACCGATCTGCGACTGAGGAAACGCCGATACGACATCAGCGCCACTTACGACGGCGTGGACGTCGTTTCCCAGCGTTTCATAGACGTCTATGAAACCGAGGGGCTGACCGGGCTGCGATTCATTTCACTCCCGAAGGACAAGGCATTCTATGCCATCCAGGCTGTTCGCCGCGTCGCCTTCGATCCCACGCGAAGCAACACGCGGTTCATCGACCGTTGTCCGACATGCGGGCGTTACGAGTCCGTCGTCGGTGTGACGCCTGTCGCTTTGAAGCCAGGGGAAAAAATTCAACCGAAGGAATTCGTCTGGACGGACCTCGAGTTCGCCAGCGAGGACGAAAAGCACCCTCTCCTTCTCTGTGGTGTCGAAGCGGGACAGATCCTCAAGCGGGCCAAGCTGCGTGGCCTCGATATCGAACCAATCAAGGATGCCCACGCAGCACCGGCCCCCAGTTCGATTTGATTGGTATTCGTCACCGCGGCCCGCGACTTTACACGGCATCCAGAACTGGAATAGCCAAAGGCCCCAACACCATGCTTGGATACGAATTTGGTGGCCAGGACAACGACAGCTATGCGTTTCACGAACGGCCGGACCTGACCGAGTATCAGAAACTCCATCAGGCTCTGCTGCCCGATATGACGGGCAAAAGTCGGCCCGAAGTGCAACGGTGTCCGGCCTGTGGCGAGATGCTCAACAAGTGGGACGTGCCGCTCACCAATCTGCGACTGAGGAAACGCCGATACGACATCAGCGCCACTTACGACGGCGTGGACGTCGTTTCCCAGCGTTTCATAGACGTCTATGAAACCGAGGGGCTGACCGGGCTGCGATTCATTTCACTCCCGAAGGACAAGGCATTCTATGCCATCCAGGCTGTTCGCCGCGTCGCCTTCGATCCCACGCGAAGCAACACGCGGTTCATCGACCGTTGTCCGACATGCGGGCGTTACGAGTCCGTCGTCGGTGTGACGCCTGTCGCTTTGAAGCCAGGGGAAAAAATTCAACCGAAGGAATTCGTCTGGACGGACCTCGAGTTCGCCAGCGAGGACGAAAAGCACCCTCTCCTTCTCTGTGGTGTCGAAGCGGGACAGATCCTCAAGCGGGCCAAGCTGCGTGGCCTCGATATCGAACCAATCAAGGATGCCCACGCAGCACCGGCCCCCAGTTCGATTTGATTGGCGACCATGCCTGCAGCCACTCACGAAACAACCGCACCGAGGCAATCAAGTCATCATGGCTCACAACGATCCGGACGAAGAGAACAATCTGAACGAAGACGAATGGTCGCTGTGGTGGGATGCGCGTCTTGCCGCGATGGAAACCATCCTCGGCAAGCCCGAGAATATTGTCCTGCACGGCATGATTCCGTTCGATCTTGGCGCAGAGATGGGTGGGACGCCTGATTTGGTCTACTTCCATGAGCATCTGGACGGGGTCGTTTCCGCGACTGCGGAATTGATCGGCTGCGACGATCAAATCCGCAACAGCCAGGGAAACTACGAATTGATGATCTGTACCCGCGAAGACAAGGAGTGGGGGGACAACATTATTTCACAACTTGCCCACTATACTCTCGAGTCCGAGCTGAATCCGGGTGACACCATAGACATCGGCCCGGCCACACCAGAGGGCTCGACCATCGAAGCATTCTTGTTTTGCGACTACGGCCGATTTACTGTGAGAGACCAAGACGCCGGTCTTCTGTTGTGTATGGGCATCACCGGCGATGAACTGGCCGAATGTCGGGCGGGCAATCGTTTGGATGTCGAAGCGGCGCTCAATGCTGCCGGTGTTTTTCCATTCACGGACCTGTTTCGAAAGTCAGTCCTCTGATCGACAACAGGGCCACACGCCGCGACCGGGTACCAACTCGACGGACCTGCGGTGGCGTGTCTTGGCGAATGACAGACGACGGCTCTGACATTCACGACCGGGATGGTTTCAGCGGAATCGAAATGACCAACCCGGCCGTCCAAGCCTTATTGCTGGAGCGACTGTGCAGGTGACATTTAGGACATTCCGACGTCAGGCGGATCGTGCCGGCATAACGAAAGACGCCATCCGCCCGATCGGTTACACTCAATGGGCGGTTCAAAACGGGGGTTCAAGACTGCAGCGTGCGGCGTCTTCGCATTTGACGTGCTGGCCGAAGACGCGTTACCAACCGATCCTGATCCTGGTTCTGGACCGTGTGGCATTCGCCCATCATCTCACAGTGGTCTTTTCCGTTGGTCTGTCATGCTTGCAATTGTTTCACTTCTGGTTGTCCTGGTCGTTTCGCTGTTGATCGTCCGGGTCGCAACGGTGGCACTTGTGCTGACCGGTCTCTCGCAACCTTTGGCTCGGTTTCAGGCCCGGTCCGCGTTTACCGGCGCTGGCTTTACCGCGAGCGAGTCCGAAAAAGTCGTTCAGCATCCGGTCCGCCGCCGGATCATCATGCTGCTGATCCTGCTGGGAAACTACGGCATCGTCACGGCCGTCTCGTCACTGATGCTGACGTTCATCAATGTCGGCCAACAGGAAGGGCTGGCCGGCTCGCTGTGGTTCCGGATTCTTGTCCTGGCCGGTGGTCTGGCAGCGTTGTGGACGTTCGCCCACAGCCAATGGGTCGACGATCGGATGTCTACAATCATTACCCGGGCGCTCAAACGGTGGACCGACCTCGAGATTCGTGACTATGCCGGTTTGTTGCATCTCTCGGGGGACTACGCCGTTGTCGAAATGAATGTGAACGAAAGTGACTGGATGGCCGAACGAGAATTGGCTTCTCTGAAACTTTCGGACGAAGGCGTGCTGGTTCTGGGTGTCGAAAAGGGAGGGGGAACCTACCTGGGAGCACCGCGCGGTCAGACGAAACTCTGTCCGGGAGATACCGTCCTGTTGTATGGACCGCGTGAAACGTTGGCCGGCCTGGATGAACGTCGGGCCGGCAGTGCCGGCAACTGGGAACACCACAAAGCGGTCGAAGAGCAAGTCCTCGTGGAAAAGAAGGAGCGGGAAATCGAGGACCAGACCGGTCAGACGCCCAAGTCCTGACGGGGCCTGCCCGGCTTCCCCAAGGCTCGACGCATCCTCGCTTCGCCGGCTTCGCGGATTTGTACGGCACGCTCCGGTCGGAAGACCACGGACGGAGCCTACTGCCCCGACAGCGGAATCGAGATGACCAACCCGGCCGTCCGATCCTTATTGCTGGTTCGGCTGGGGAGATGACACTTGAGACATTCCGACGCCAGGCGGATCGTGCCGGCATACCGAAAGACGCCATCTGCCGTCTGCTCGAAGGATTTCTTGCCCGTCGCGAGTTCCTTGACAGCCTGCCGTTCGAAGTCGTCCTGCGGCTTGTTGTCGACGTTCATCGCCTGTGCATTGACGGCCAGCCAGCGGAGCTTCACATCGAAGCCATCGGCTAGCTCTTTGAAGACATCTTCGAGCGATCGGGACGGAATGGTGACGCTCTCGTCTTCGAGAAAGAAATCGCGGTGCATCACCAGCAGCGCTCCGTGCATTGCTTCGTGCAGCAACTGGGCGCGTCCTCGCGCTTCGTTCACTGTTGCTGGACGATCGACTTTGTCGGCCGGAGCGTCGCTGTCGGCATGGATTTGCGATTCCCATGCCGGTCCGAAAAGGCCGCCACACGTCAGCCCCATCGCCAAAGCCAGGCTGGCAATGATGCCGCAGTATCTCACTGTCCGTTTCACGTGACGTCTCCTCAGATTCCGGCAACGACATCGGTGGCAGTTGGGTGGGGACCGCACTGCCGCCCACGAGGATGTCCGACAAAACTCAGCGAATGGGCAACTCGTAGCTGATGGCTCCGATGGCTGCCCCTTCCTTGACGTCAGCGTAGTGCGGATGACACATGATGCACTTCTTCATGACCACGGGGACCGCCGTCATGGTCTGCAGATAGGGCTCGCCGTCGATTGTCGTGACTTCCTCGTACGAGCTTTTACCAGCCTTGATTTGCTTGGCGGCGCGCTTTTCAAAGTCGTTCTTAGCAACGTTCTCCGCTTCGTACGGCTCGCCGGTCACATCAATCAGGCGAACGTTGTAAAACCCAGTCTTGGCGACACGGCGGAACAACTCGACGGCCGCACTACCGGCCGGGAAGTCGTCCTCGGTATTCACATACTTGTCGGTAATCAGAACGATGGCATTCTTGTAGATGTCGTCCAGCATCTTGACGACGTCCCGAGTGCGGGCGATCGCCTCTTCCGAGGGCTGTGACTTAGGCTTGTCTTCTGCAGAAATTGTGACGCCAACCACAGCGATGACCGCGGCGGCGAGGCTTCCCAAGACGAGCGCATTCTTCATGAGAGCTCCTCCAGGAGCGGGCCAGGGAAGTGCTGACTTCCCAACAACAGCGGCGGGCGACTGAGTCGGCTGTGTGGTCCGACTGGCCTCCCTCACAATCCGCTGCCGCAGAACTTCCTCAAAATAAGACTATATCATCCACATTGTCAAGGGAGGACGAACTTATGGTCGGGCAAAGAAGAGAAGAACGTGTCAGGCAGAGCGCTGGTAGTCCCGTCCGCCCGGATTGGGCTGGGACTCCCGGCCGTCAGCGGAGAGCGGGGGGTCGCTGACAAACGTCTGCTTTCCCTGCAGAATCGAGACCGCGTCAAACCGTTTGCCGAAGTACAGATCCTGGGCCTCCTGATTGGCCAGCACGGTCTGCGCATCTCCACTGACGAGAACGCGGCCGCGACAGATGACGTAGGTTCGATCCGTAATCGTCAGTGTCTCTCGTTCTCGGTGGTCGGTGATCAGGATGGCAATCCCCTGGTCCCTGAGGTCGGCGATGATGTCCTGAATACTGTGAATCGTGACGGGGTCGATGCCGGTAAACGGCTCGTCCAACAGGATCAGTTCCGGTTCGCTGGCCAGGCAGCGGGCAATCTCAAGCCGACGGCGTTCACCACCTGACATGGTCGAGGCGATTTGCTTTCGCCGATCGGTCAGGCCGAGTTGCCGAAGAAGCTTGTCGACCATCAGCCGCCGCTCGGGCCGCTTCATGTGGCGGTATTCGAGACCGGCCTGTAGATTCTGCTCGACGGTCAGTTTGACGAAGATACTTTCGTCCTGGGGGAGATACCCCATGCCGTGTCGGGCTCGCTGGTACATCGGCCAGCGCGTGACATCGACACCATTGAGGACGACACGCCCCTTGGTGGGGGCCACCATCCCGCACGCCATCCGGAAGGTGGTTGTTTTGCCGGCACCGTTGGGGCCCAGCAAACCGACGATCGTGCCCCGCTCGACGTAGAAGTCGACGCCGTCGACAGCCCGCTTGGAGCCGTAATCTTTCACCAGTCCGGTACACTGCAGGATCGGCATGGTGTGCGTGTCCTCCCTGACATTGCCGCAGATGATCGCGAGCTCTTGACTCGAAGTTCCTCGATGACCCCGTTGGGGCGGCATTGTTTCCGATTCGTCCGTTCGGGTCCAGAGCCGTTTGGCAAAGCGGCAACTTAGGGGGTTGTCGCGTCCGGAGGGCTATTCCGTCAATGACCTGTCTACGGCATGGGAAAACAATCACGACGCCCCAACAAGCCGCAAGTAGCCCGATTCCAGAGGATTTCGAGATTGTCAAGCCCGCTAGCGAATACGGTGCATCCGGCTGACATGCGGGTAGAACGGAACTGTGAACTTCGGATAGTCTCGTTCCTTGGGCTGACCGGGTGGAGTGGCGTGGTAGAAGAAGTCGCGCACCGGCCAGAAATTGAGGGCGTATCCCTTCCCCTGCCTCAGAAACGGCACTCCGTGTGGCCAGTAGATGAAGAAGGCCTTCCCGACCAAAGCCGACCGGGGAACCGCGTGGCGGTTTTCCGCATTGCGATCGTTGGGCCACAGCCGGCTGTCCTGACTTCGCGGGCTGTTATCCCCCAGCATGAAGTATTCGTCCGATGCCAATTTGTCGAATGTGATGACCTGATGGTTCGCGTCGTATTCGTTTCCCCAGGCTTCCGGGTCGTGGAGCAACTGCAGCAGATAGTGGTCGCTGCGGTTGAATTCCGAATCGCGGCCACCGCCTCCATCGGGATAGCGTTCGGCGCGATAGTAAATGTCCCGAAAGATCCGCAGCTCCGAGACAGTGAGTTTGGCGTTGCTGACGGCAATTCCGGCCGGATGCAGGTCCCCCCGCTGTGGTCCAGGATAAGCGGGGGGATGGTATGCACCGTCTCGGGAAAAGGGAACGAGGCGGTCATTGATCCACAAGCACAACCGCTGATCGACGTTCGCGAAGGCGAGATTGTAACTTCCCGGACGGTTGAGGTTGGTGGCCGCCTTGCCGAGCTCCGTCCGCTCGGGACGATCGCGGTCGAGTTGTTCGTCGAGTAGCCACAGCGTTGCTTCGCCGCTGGTCAAGTCGATCCGCCAGCGATACCGGCGGACTCCCTCGACCAGTTCGAGGACAAGTTCTCCCCGGGCCTCTTCGATGTCGAGTGTCGTTTCGACCGTCAGGTCGCCGACCCAGAAGACATCGGTCATCAGGCCATCCTGCCGAAAACCGCCACCGGTGTATGCGTTGTACGCGCAAAAGTCGGTCACCATTTGTGGACGGGGTTCCGGATCGAACGGCGCACCGATCCGGACATTGCGACAGTCGGACTGCGAGGGGACAAAGTGACTGTACCGCAGCCAATGGAATTCGCCGGCAGGTGCTTCCCCATCGAAAGAATACTGACGTGTATGGTAGTCGG
>CALJUK010000985.1 GCA_937975745.1 uncultured Planctomycetaceae bacterium
AAAAAGCGTTTCTCGACGACTGCCAGCCTGGACTGGCGCGGCTTTCCGATGAATCGGGCCGAGTTCGTCTCAACGAGCCTCGGCATCCGTGGTATCATGACAAATCGACAGTCTTTCACAAGCGTTTTCAGACTCGACGCGATCGGGTTCGAAGGGAAGCGAATGAAACTCCTGCGGAATGCCTTGCCTGCCAGCCTGCGGACGCCAGCTGCGGAATTCCTCCGCCTGCTGCGGGATCCGCGTGGTCATCTGGCTCGGGGACTGTTGGAAACGCGCCGGCAACTCGAACTGACGATGCTCACCATCGGCGACGATCAACCGCTGGAAGAGGCTGACGCGACGGCGGCAGACGATTCGAGTGACGAGCGGCCGCTGGGAGCACGGATGTAGCGGACGACACTTCTGGAAGAACTTCAGCTGCTGGGTCTGCAACTTTCCCACGCTGGAGTCACGCGGGTCTGGCAATTGGCCGGAGGCGAATCGGACCTGGTGCGAGCGCTCCGCCAAGCTGTTTCTGATGAAGAGCCCACGTCCGCCGTGTGGGCCGATCGGGAATCCGGCAGTTCGGCCGGAACGGAAACCGAAGCGACAGCGGTCTCTCGCCTGGACCTGCTCGAATTGGAGAACGATCCCACGAAGCCGATTTCGACGGTCCGGTTGCCGCCCGGCCTGAAACAGTTGGATTACTCGGGCCATTGGATGGGAACAAGCGAAATTCAGCGTCTGGCCCGTCTGCGAACGCTCGAGATGCTCTCGCTGGATGGGCTGGTCATCCACGATGCGGACTTGGCTGTCATCGCCCGGCTTGGGGCATTGCGGCGGCTTTATCTGGACGGCTGCCCGATCACGGATCGAGGTCTCAGGCGGCTTGCCCCGTTGCGGCGGTTAGAGGTCCTCAGCCTGCGCGACACGGTTGTCTCGGCGGCTGGATTGATGACACTGCGAGAGTTTCCCCGCCTGCGTGAAGTGTTGTTGTCGGGGACAATGGTTGACGACGACAGTCTGCACGCGGTCGCCGGTTTGCCGTCGATCGAGCGGCTGGAACTCGATCACACTCGCGTGACGGGAGTGGGAGTCCGCCAGTTGTCCGTGGCTCGCTCTTTAAGAAGCGTATCGCTCGACGGAACGGCTGTCAGCGAAGCGGATATTGACGCACTGTTGGCGGCTGCGGGGGAGATCGAATCGATCTCGCTGTTTGGGACGAACGTCGACCGGGCGGCTGCCGACCGCCTCGCGGCCCGCTGGCCGAACTGCGAGTTCGACTGCTGAAGCGACCACATCCGGGTGTCGCCGGCATCGGGAGGGAACTCGCCCGCGAAAACAGTCATTCCCTTCGCCGCGGAGGGAATCAGCGGCATTCGAGGGTCAGTGTCGATGCTTCTCGATGCTTGATGGCACACGGCCCGTGGGCTCTGGACAACCCGTCGATACAAAAGAAACAGGAGCACGCCGCGGATGATGGCGACGTACTCCTGTGTTGTTGACTGACGGTTTTGCTGGCTGACGATGGGTCAGCTTGTCATTACGACAGCAGGTCGGCGATGGGGGCGCCGTCGTGAGCCACTTTGAACGGACGGCCCGCCGGCGAGAAGAATTCCTTCTTCAAAGGAAGACCAAGGGTCGTGGCGATGGTTGCGTTGAAGTCCGCGACAGCAACGCCGTTCTCTTCGACCGATTGGCCGTCTTTGTCTGACTTACCGTAGAACTGACCTCCCTTGATGCCGGCGCCTGCCAGCATGCAGGAGAAGACACCCGGGTGGTGATCTCGTCCTGCGTTCTGGTTGATCCGCGGGGTTCGCCCGAACTCGGTCGCGACGACGATAACTGTTTCCTTCAGCATGTCGCGTTCTTCGAGTTCGGTCATCAACTGGCCGAGACCGGTATCAAACTCGGTACCCCGGTTTTCGATGGCCGTGGCGATTTCGTTATGCATGTCCCATCCGCCGTAGTCGATTTCGACGTACCGGACGCCGCTTTCGACCAGACGCCGAGCCAGCAGACAGCCCTGACCGAAGGTTCCGCGACCGTACGCATCACGGACTTCAGCTTCTTCCTCGTTGAGGTCGAAATTCTTGAGCCCTTCGCTGTTCAGCAGACGAGCCGCCTGGGCGTAGTAGTCGTCGTATGCCTGTACGGGCAGGGTGTTGTACTTCTTGTGAAATGCCCGATCGAACTTGGCCGCCATCTCCAGCCGACGTTGA
>CALJUK010000986.1 GCA_937975745.1 uncultured Planctomycetaceae bacterium
CGGTGCCGGCGTAGATACCTGCCTGGGAGCCTTACTGGCCGATGTGAAGTACCGTGGGATGCTAGATCGGACGCTCGTCATCTGGATGGGCGAGTTCGGCCGAACGCCGAAGATCAACGACCGGCCCCCAACCCCCGGCCGTGACCACTGGGCACGCAACTTCAGCATTGCCGTCGCCGGCGGTGGACTGCGGGGCGGACAAGCCATTGGAAGCACCAGCGAAGACGGCATGGAAATTGTCGATCACGAGGTCCAGGTCGAAGACCTGTTCCAGACCTTCTGCAAGTCGATGCGAATCGACGCAAACGAAGAGCTCTACACGCCTGAAGGGCGGCCATTGAAGATCGTCGATGGCGGAGCGACCATCAGCGAACTGATCGCCTGAAGACCCATCGATCGACAATCGATCGGCTTTTGGCAGGCTGATGCGACTGACCGGCGTGCATTCCTGAAAAATTTGGGAATCGCCGAGTCTGGTTGTCCGGAAATCGATGTGACCGGTAATCTTCTCCTAGACGGCACCCAGTAGGCCTGTTCACTTGCGTGCGGGCCGAACGGAATGACAGACTAACCGTTGTACGCGGCGCAAGTTGAACCACAGTGATTGCCAAGTTGGACAATCTACTGGAAGCCACTGGCCGCGTGGTCTAGAGTCAAGGAAGAAGTCGGGCGGACGAACGCGCTCATTACAGCGGGTTTGCCGGCCGGAAAAAATCTGCTGAGTCAAATTTCGATGCAAGGAGCACTTTCAATGAAGAAGCAACTCTGTCTGACAGCCGGAATTCTGCTGTTGTCCTCGGCGACCGTTTTTGCCGACCCGGGCCTGTTCGCCCGGCCGGTCTCACTGCTGACCGATGGCCCCTTCCTGCTGGCAGACGACCTGAGCATGTCTCACTCGGCGCCCGCTTCGGCGATGCCAGTCGCGATGACCGAAGCCGCTGGAGTGGAACTCTTCCCGTGCGTCAACTACCGCAAGACGCAGAAGATTCACCCGTGTGCCACTCCGATGGTGATCATGGTTAAGGATCCCTGCTTCTGCAAAGACCGCTGCAACCCGTGTGCACAACCTGGTTGCGTCGCCGTCGAGATTTGCGCTCCCCCCTCCTGCTGCCCTCCGAAGGTCACCTGCAATCGTGACGGCAGCCGCGTGAAGTACGACTGGGGCAAGTGCGAAGTCGTCGTCGTTTCCAAGAAGGGCGAGGTCTGCGTCACCTACAAGTAGAGTCGACACCAAACAGCCCGATTGTCATTCGGACAACAAGCCGTTTGAGCAATCCAAGAATTCAACGGGCCGAAGTTGTGGAAGACCACGGCTTCGGCCTGTTTTTTTGTTGCCATCGTGAGTGAAGCAACGCTTCGCGCACCACAAGAGTTAGCACCTGCCATCTGCGGCTGCCGTCTCGAGCGTGCTGCGTTTCACTGGAGCGCGTTCCGGCGGCGTAAACAACCTGATTCGCAGGCCATTCGGCGTCCAAACGCCGCCACAGTTGTACGCAATGCGTGCTAGAGCGTGCTGCGGGGGAAGCGAGCGTTGGGAACGGCGGGGATCAACCCCGCCGCTCAGAATCAGGCTGATGACGCCGTCATAATTGTCCGCAATGCGGCCTAACCGCCGATTTGCGCGATCGCCCCCGTCCCCCAGATGATCAGGCCCACCAGCACCCAGGCGATGGCGAAACCACCCATGCCGACCAACGTCGGTTTGGGAAGTTCAATGTCCCGGAATGGCAGCAGTTTTTCCGTCTGCGTCGGCAAGTGATCGTCCGGCAGCGTACAGGGTGCGTGGACTTTTTCGCCCGAACGGACCGGTGTTCGCAACAATGCAAAGAAGTGGTCCAACTTCTCGTCCGGGGTCCGTGGCGTGAGCAAACTGACAACGATCCCTGCGATGGCACCGGCGGAAAGGTACAGAACAATCTGCCACGGTACGCTCATGTGGATTTGATGAATCTCACCCGCCGCATTGCGCGTCGTCACCATCATCCAGGGAGCGGCCTCGTACAGCAGTCCGCGACAGATGGACGGAATATAGTCGATATTCTGCTTCAGCAATGGCGAGTCGCCCAGTCCCGCCAGGAAAGCCAACGGCTGATGCAATTGCGTCTCATACCAGGTTAAACCTGTTGCCAACGTCCCCGCCCAGACACCAAGCGGCGTGTATCCCCGCCAAGTGATCCCAAACCAGAAGGCGAGGCCCATGAAAGTCGGAATCGGCTGGACATAACGCGTGAGGACCTGGATGACGTTGTCGAACTGCGTCAACATTAAGAGCGCCAGACCCACGATGGCCAGCCCGCTGATTCGCCCGGCCCACAAGTAATGCCTGTCGGTCCCTTTGCGGTAAATGAAACGGCGGTAGACGTTTTCCGTGAATAGGCCCGAGCCGACCACCATCTGAGCATCGCAGGTGCTCATGACGGCAGCGAGCAGCGAAGCCATCAGCAAGCCCACCAGACCAGGAGCAATTGTGGGCAAAATGTCATGCGCGGCTTTTCCGAAGACCTGGTTCGCAAAGGCGGCCATGGCGGACGGATCGGCCTGCAATTCGGCCACGCGTTCTTCCGAGAGATACGGAGAACCGGGCGAAAGGTAAATGATAATGCAGGCCAGACCGGTGAAGGTCCAGGCGACCGTGCAGAACCGTTTGATGAAGTTTCCAACCGTGAAGCCAAATCGCCCTTCGAACTCTGTCTTGCCGGCGCCACAGACACCCATGATGTGCGGTTGCACGACGATACCGACGAGCCCCGTCAACGACAGACAGACAACGTAGAACAGCGTAATTGGCTCTTGGTTCATTCGGGCGGCCATCTCGGCCGTCAATGTCATGCTGAGCAATTCGCTACCGGGCCGACCCGGAATTCCCTGATGCAACGCCGCAAAGCCGCCCTCTGTTCCGGCAACCTGCGCTGCGACTGACAGTGCGAACGGCAGCAGCAGAAACGAGAAAACGATCGTCAGAATTCCCTGGATGAAGTCCGTGATGATGGCGGCTCCCAAACCGCCCGCCATCCCGTACGAGACAAACATCACAGTCATCCCGGCGATGGCGTATTCGCTGGGGAAGAACGGTTCGCCCGTCTCGGGGTTAATCCCGCCCGCCAGTCCCTGGATCATCTCACCGCAGCCGAACAGGCCCGCTGCAATGAACACAATGGACATCACGATCCCCAACACCGAGTACAATGTCGCGGTGGAGGTATCGAAGCGGGCTTCGAAATAGTCGATGCAGGGTAGTGACCGCATCCGCCGCATCACAGGCGAGACAATAACATAAAACCGCGTGGACCACGGCCAAAGACACTGATACCAGATTCCCGCCAGACCGTAGCGGAACGAACCGGCCGCCACACTGACGGCCTGCTCGGTGCTTGTGCCGGCGCCAAAGGCGAAAAACATCATGAAGACTTTGCCGAATCGCCGCCCACCAATGAAGAAGTCCGACATATCGGACACCTTCCGATAGGACCAGACACCGATGATCGTGACGCTAATCAGATACACGGCCAGGACACACCAGTCGATGATATCCAGCCCCAACCACGTCGTTGCCGCTAGCAACATTCGCCATCTCCCCGCCACAAAGTGTACCCACTCACAAGCGATACCAGTCGAAGCCTCGCGTCGTTCTGTCGAAATCTGCTCGAATGATTGCCTGACAATTCGTTGGCCACAAACAAAGCTCGATCGCGACCAGACTAGCCGCCCCTGTGTTCGCATGCAACTTGCCATTTTGGGTATTTTGAACGACCGCCCCCGTGTACCGTTTCCGCGTCTCCGGCCCTGGACAGACCGCAGTCTTTCTGCACAACCCCGACTCGGACTTTCCCGGCGAGGCGATTCCTGGTATTTCCGGCGGCAAGCAGGAATTAGTCCTCCGTTTGCCTTGGTCTGAGTTCTCGCAACCTGATTCCTCGCAGATCAGGTCTGACCGGTCACTCCATCATGCCGCATGCCGCATCATCACCGCGTCCGACTCCGTCCGATTGGCGGAACCGCTCTGTCACCGTGATGGGACTCGGTGCGTTCGGCGGTGGTGTTGCCGTCTGTCGGTTTCTCGCGGAACGAGGCGCACGCCTGACAGTCACGGACCACAAGCCGGCGGACGAACTCGCCGATGCGCTGGCCGCCATCGCCCACATTCCAATCGAACGCTTCCGCCTGGGCGAGCATCGACCTGAGGATTTCGAAAACGCGGACGTCGTTGTCGCCAATCCAGCGGTCCGGCCTGACAACGCCTTCCTGCAGCTCGCTGCCCAGTCCGGCGCACATGTCACGACCGAAATCGGACTGTTCTGGGACGAGAATCCCGGCCAGGTCATCGGAGTCACGGGAAGCAACGGGAAATCAACAACGGCGGCACTGATCCATCATTCGCTGGCCTCCGCCGGTCGACGCGTCTGGCTGGGTGGCAATATCGGGGGGAGCCTACTCGACCGCATCGGCGAAATTCGGAGGGGTGAGTGGGTCGATCGTGAA
>CALJUK010000987.1 GCA_937975745.1 uncultured Planctomycetaceae bacterium
CAACCCCCGCCGCCGCATAAACTTAACCCCGCCAAAAACTCTGGCCAGACCCACCGCGGACCGCGGCAGGAAAGCCGCAACAGGTTGCAACTCAAGTGACCTCTCGTCGATGTGCGACACGAGATCATGATCCTGTGCCATCCTGCAAGGGCCTAGACTCGAAGACTGGGGACAGTATGCGGGCGTAACGAGCCGTGCTGCCCGCAAGGAGTCGTCGCGGCGGCCCCGACGATCCAAGTCAACACGCGACCACGGTTGCGCCTCTACGGCAGGACCACCATTGCGCACGGAATGCGTCCGTCTAACCGAAAGCGTCCCGGCCGAATTGGACGTATACATCTGGTCTGCGAATTCCAAGTTCTCACTCACATCGCGGCTGGGTTTTGTGCCCCTCGAATGTGAAAAATGCGGCTCATGGATTCAAATTCGTGCAACTGAGAATCAATCCGATTCGGCCATCGCGACGACTGGATTGTCTGTCTCACCCTGAGACGATTCCTCGGTCGGCACCGCCTTCTTCCGCTTGAATTCTGCAAGATCAATTTCAGTCGCGAGGCGGTCCAGGACAGTGAGCACGGCTTCGATACTCTCCTCCGGAACCTGCATCTCATCTGGCCCGACCGGGAGGTCATCCAGGTACTTAGTCTCGTCAAACTTCTCCTGACACCACTCTTCGATCGCGGTTCCGTCCAATGCAGACTCAGGCGCCAGAGCATCGAGCAGAAGTGTCGACAACCGGAAGTTGAAGGCCTTTGCCAGGCGCGCGCTCTGAGAGTCCGTTAGTCCCTTTCCTTCGTTAAACTCTCGCGAGAATCTGCAGACGGCGATCGCCGCAGAGCGATTGTGCATCGCATCGAGCGGCTGCCAGGATGTGAAGAAGCGAGATGTCTTCAGAATCTGCTCAGTCTCAGAGTAATCGGAACCATTGCGCGTCATTTCCGCCGCCCACCACAGGCGTCCGATCGCGTTCTTGCTGTCCTCACCCATGAACCGGTCGAGCGCGACGACCTGAGCCCCAGCTCCTTCATCCTCACTGCCGAATCGCCAGCGAACGTAATCGGGTCTGGCAACAATATTGAGCCAATACCAGATTGTCTTCTCGGCGGCTTGGCGTCGGGTCAGCCGGAGCGTCGCGTGTACTCGTGGTGCCAGCCAGGTATCGGACTTGTCTGGAGCAGACTGAAACTTGCGCATCGCTTCATCGATGACGTAATTCAGGGGTTCGAGCGGACACTCCCAACTCACGTCGTATTCGTGTGGCCCAACCTCAATGGATGGCGCATCCCCGGAGCGGAAGTGCTCGTCAAGGAGAGGGCGTACAGATGACCTCAGGGCTTTAAGAATCTTCATGCGACAACTCCTTCCCTCATCAAGGTCTGAATGGTTCTGCGCAGCGACTTGTTAGATTGGATGAGGTCACCGATGGCGGCCTCGGCGCGTGAGAGAAACGACGCAGACCCGGGATGCTGACGCCACTCGGACGCAGCCAGACGGAGAAGCTCACTCTCGCTTCGCGCCGGGTCGATTTCCGGAAGGACGCGCTGCAGGGTTTCGGTTTGCCAGTCACTCTCCGGCCATTCGGGATCTTCATCAGGATCATCCCAACGGACACCTGACATGGCGGTGCCGAGAAGCGTCATCCAGATGCTCCTTGCGATCGACATCCGCGTGCTGTCGTGAAGTGCCTGTTCCATCTTGCTCCGGTCTTTTGAATCCCGAAGCAGCGGTTCCAGTCCTTCAAAAGAGGAATTCAACAGAACCTCCGGCAATGCCTTGTCCAAGTCCACGACGTATGCGGAATCCTGGAACTGTTTGGCGAGCGGAGGCGCTTCGTCGGATTTGAAATCGCACCACACGACGCGCAACGCACCGGCAACTCGAAAGCTGTCAGTTGGATCGAGGTGGAGGGTGCACTCGTTGGAAAAGCCAATGGGACGATTGGCAGTGCCGTTGTGCTGTCCAGTGGCGATTCCATGCAGCCGAACCTTCTCTCGGAACGCGTGGCGCTCCAACAGGATCTCGCCCGACCAGATACTGGGATCAAGCGTGGATCGAACCGGTGTGACTGCTTGTCGTATGTTTGTCGGCCGACAGGATGCCACCACGGTCAAGGCAATCGACCCGTGGTCGGTCTCGAAATCATGGAAGGACTGCGGCTGTGACTGGATGTCAAAGTCGATTGCAAGTTCCTTCCAATCGTCGCCAACAAGTTGTTGGACGTCGATCGTGGAGTCCGAGGCGTGTGGAGCCTCGAGGTTGACGCGGCTCCCGTCAGCCCGGACCTCCGAGACTTTCAGCTCGATGCCGCCCCTCAGCGTCGGGTATGGATAGATCATGGTCTTCATGCGTTACCTCCTGTCACCTTGATCACTTTGCGAATGTCGACGACTACGCTGGATTCAGATGCCGGAACAGGATGAGACGTCGAGTTCGTCACTCCCCGGAATGCAAACTCCCGAATGCGGGGTGGAATCCTCAGTTCAAACCCCTCCGCAGCGCAATTCGTCACGCCTTCCAGTTCCTTCCATTTGACCGGCCTCCCGCCCCCTGTCTCCCCAACGAATAAGACCGCAGGGGACACCATCAGTTCGCGGTCGACCGGTTTGAGTCTCACCTTTGCCTCAACGTGCCATTGATCATCGACAACTGATCCAGACTGGTCGACGATCCGCGGGCGCTCACGGGTCACAGTGAGCGGCTCTGGCCCCAGACGAAACAGTTCCCTCAAGGCATTCGGTCCATCTCCCAGGTCTCGCGAAGTCGGCTTCACGATGTTGCGCAGCAGATCTTTGACATCCGCCAAGAAGCTTTTAAGTGCGCTGACACAGCCGCGTTTGTATTTTGCTTTCAGGTCAGGCGTCGCAGCCCACTGGTTGTGGGAAGGGGGCTCAGCCGTGCGCAGGAATTCCTCCGCCGCGAGATCGGCAGGTTGCGAGTGTGTGGTTGCCGCGGATCCACACAGCAACAGAGCGTGAAAAGGGCGGCTGCCGAGACAAATGCCGGACAGATGCTGCTCCATGACCACCATCCCTGGCCCGCGGTACATGGCCAAGCGATTTAGCAACGTGCCGTCCAACTGTTCGGACGCGTATCGCAGGAGGAGAACAGCATCATGTTCCAATCCGTCATGCTTCGGAGGCACTTTCCGGGCCGGCACCTTCAGCGGAACTCGCTGACATACCACATCGCCCGGTGACTTCAATTCGTCCGCGAATACCCCCTCCTGAAGGGCCTGCAGCGCTTGGTGGAACTCCGGCTGGTGCTGTTGCACGGCGACTTCAACCGACGTCGCCGGCCGATTATTGACGTATTCCCTGCGCCCGGAGTACGTCTCAACACGGACGTCCAACGCACCGTTCGTCATTGCGGGGAAGAAGTGCCCAGCCGCTGCCTTTTCAATTTCTGATGCCAGTTCGCGAGCGGACTTTTGGTCGTCCGAACTCGGATCATGGAATCCGACGACGCAGACTGACGTGCCGCTGCCGGCACCATCGCGAGCCAGATACAGGTCACTGGCGAGGGTCGTGTTGTTCCAGAAGGAGACGGCTGCTGGACCCGCCGTATCGTTGGTTTGGCCGAACCAACCGGGTCCGGCAAAGGGATTTGATTCGATTTCGTGCCAAGGGAGATCACATCGGCCAATCAGACGCAGACCCTGATTTCCCTGGTCATCAGGATGGGCAAGGTTCGAACAGAACAGCACCGTGGCGAATCGAGAGGCTCGCCAGAGGACCCCCTTTCCGAGTCCGAACGCACCGCCTTTCGTCGGTGCATCCTCTTTGTTCGAATCGAGATTGTTACGACAGAGGGCGGCGAACTTCCCGTCCCCGGTTTCTGGTCCAACCAGGCCTGTCGTGCCAGAGTCCTCGACGACGAGGAGCACCAGCTTCTTCGACTCATCCAGAACGTCCAGACCGTCCCGGATCAAGGCTCCAAGCTTTTGCTTGTTACGGGTGGACTGCTCAAGATGACGCTGCAACTCCTCCCATTTCAGGGCATGCTGATAGTCAAGCAGATCTTGTCCACTCAACTCGATGAGGCGGAACCGTACCGCGACAGCTCCACCGCCGGGAAGGGCTGCATCCAATGCGTTCTGCAATACCTCGCGAATGAATGCTTCGATCGTCGGATCAAAACTCCAGACGTTGGCATTACCAAAGTCACGCCCCCCATCGTCCGGCGCGCTTCGGAACCCCCAAAATGCATGCTCGGAGTATTGTTCACGCTCCGCCTCGGGGTTCACGTCCCGAACTGGGCCAGTCCCTTCGACCAGCCATTCCCTCCTGACGTCGAGGCATTCAAGGATTGCGTCGATGCTCTCAGGAGACGGAACTTTCTTCCCAGTACACCATTGGGACACAGCGGCCTGGGTCGATCCAATTTCACTGGCAAGATAACCTTGGGTTATTCCCATTTCTTTAAGGAGTGATGCGAGCCGATTCGCAATTGAACTGGGCCTGTCGGGGGGCATAAGGTTCTC
>CALJUK010000988.1 GCA_937975745.1 uncultured Planctomycetaceae bacterium
CAAGGTCGTGCCACTACCACAGAACGGATCCAGGACCGTGCCGTCGACCGGGCAGATTTCGTGAGGGAAGACGACAAGCTCGTCGCCATCCGACGACAGGTCCTTCGATCTCAACTTGTACGTGATCGATCCGTTTTTGTTCCTCTTGGGAATCAAACCCGCCTCGACTGCGGGGTCATCCGGGTCACCTTCGTAGACAGCACCCACATTGAAAGTACTCAGAATTCCCGGAGAACCGACAGTGTTCAGCTCGTACGTGGGCGAAAGACCAAGGCGCGCGAGGTGTGAGTACACATCGAAATTGTTTCCTGCTGAAGAGACGACTGCTACGCCTAAGTCCTCGAGGAGGCTGATTTCGTCTGCGAATGGGTCGCTGGCTGCGTCCACAGGAAAGAGATACTCTCCCCCGCCGAGAGACATATTGACGGCCACGATATTGTATTCTTCACGGTGCTCGATGCTCCACTGGAGTGCCGCTTCGATCGAATTATCATACGCACGAGGCTGTCCGTCTTCGCCGGGAGCGGGCGCCTGGAACACTTGCAGTCCAATGAGATTGACACCGGGGGCAACACTGATGTCAGGGTCTGTCGCACCGATGATTCCGGCAACGTGTGTTCCGTGGAGATCGACCGGTACCGGATTACTCCCGCCGAAAGCGAAGTCCTGGCCAACCGGACCACCAGACGTTGCGTCGAAGACATAGTTGCCTGCGATGAGCGGATGGGTAACGTCGACACCGGTATCGATGACAACAACGCTGACACCAGAGCCGTCAATTCCCGCGAAAGTCGGATCGGCACGCAGCGCGGTGACGCCAATGAGGTCATTTGCGGCGGAAAGGAGAATCCGGGGTTCAAGTGCTTCGAGATACCTGACGCTGGCGGCTGTCAACATGTGAGACTGTCGACGGTTTCGGAGTCGAGCGTGCTGCACCGCGTGACGATTCCACAACCGTTCCAGAAAGAGTCGAACGTCGAGCCGCATGAGTGTGTTTCCAATGGAGGGTGAATCGGTGGAACTGCATCACAGGATGGTGGGGTGTCCCGGTCGTGCGGGACACCGGAATAGACTGCAAGACGACCGACTGCAGGGCGTGCAGCCGATCGTCTCGTGTCAGGGCAATCAGACTTGCAGATTCGGCTCGAAGCAGTTTCAAAACCGGTTGGTGGGAGTCTTCGACCAGAAATGTCAGGGTGAAGACGAAGCACACAGAGGTGTTGAAACTCCTTCTAGGAAAGAGTCTTCCGGCGGCGGATGCCGTAGCCGACCAGACCCACGCCCCCCATCAGCAACAGGGCGATGGAGGAGGGTTCGGGAACGGAGGGGGCAGTTCCCTCAAGTTGAAAGGCAAATTCGCGCGGCCGATGGCTCCACCCCGCACCGGAACTCGTCGAGGTTGCGGCGGTGCCATAGTCGTTTTCCCGCCAAAGAAAGTATTGGCTATCGTTCGTCCCTGCAGATTCGAAGATTGAAATCCAATAGTTGGTGTTGGCAGAAAGATCGACCGGCAGGATATCCGCCTGGAATTCCAACAGCGTCTTAGGGTAGTCGGGATTGCTGCTGCGACTCAGACCGGTTGACGCCTCGACAACATTCCCAACATTCCGACTGGCGATTAATTGCGATGGATCCGGAAGGCCGGTATCGTCGGCGTAAAAATTCACTGTGAAATCGTCCGTTGCGGGTGTGTAGAAGTTCCACGTTCCCCACCACCGGACAGAATCGATCGTCGCATTTGTAGCCAGTTGAAAATTGTCAGCAACAATTTGGGATGCCGGAACCGTATCTGATTTCGAGTAGTGCGTCCCATTGTCCGCAAAGGGATCTCCGTTCGTGTAAACGATTCCGGCCGCCGAGAGAATCGGTGACACGCCCAGAACCAAGAAACAACCCATAACGGCACGATGAAGCCTCATTGACGAACCTTTCAGACGGGGCAGGAAAACGGCCACATTCGAGTCGGAGACAGGATTGGTTGATCACTGCGAACGCGCGCAGACCGACACCGTCGTCCTTGTCTGAGGACAGGAACGAGCGCAGATTCACCGGTCTCTCCATGTCAACGAGTCCCGGGTTGTCATTCTTACAAAAATTGCGGCAGATGTTCGGATTACGACAAGTATTTGGGCGAACACGCCGCTATGTTGTCGAGAGCAGAGATCCAGACCCTTTGTGGCAAGCGTTTGATTGTCGGGCACAACGCTCTTCTCTGCAGCGATTTATGTCTGCAGTGGATTAACGCAAAGCAAGCACAATTCGGAGCATCGTAGTGAACTCACGAGAGCACTCCCTGCAGATCGACAGCAGCCTGTTTAGCGCGTTGGGTCATGCTGCGGATGATTTCGAACGCTTTCTCGACGCGTGTATGCGGTTTGCCGACCGAAACTACGACACGGTCAGCGCCTGGTTCGAGCAAGACTTCTCCTTCCTGAATCCCAGCGACCGGGAAGATGCCATGCATCATTTCTTCTTGACGCTCTCGCAGCGGCTGGGGCGGGCGGTACCACAGCAGCGGATCAACGGATTCAAGAAAGATTCCGTCGCCGGCAAGCTGTCGCTCTATCGCTATCTCCGCGTAGCGGCCAAGAACGTGGCACGAGATTTTGCGAAACAGGAAATGGGATTGCGACTTCGGGAAACGCCTCTCAGACCAGACACGCTGATGGTCCGCCTGAGCAACGTGACAGAACGGCTGCTTGCGTGCGAACTGGAATTGATGCTCCAGGACATCAAAGTCCTCGGGAAGATTTCGGACCGTGATTGGGACGTCTTTAGGCATTCACTGCATCACGGTACTACGGAGACTGCCGACAACTTCAGCCTTTCATCTGGAGCCGTCCACACAGTGAATTGTCGAGTGCGGAGTAAGCTTGTTGTGATTCGCAACGCGATCATTGAAAAGTATGGGCATGTTGGCGAAGCCATGTTCTCCGATGCCGATTACCTGTCGCTACCCTCCGACAGGCTTGACGCCGCACCAACGAACACCTGAAATGGTCGGGAAGCATCACGCTGGGGGTCGGTTCAAGGCATTCGTTTTCAGGTGGTTTGATGGGTTCGAAACAGGCGTTTCTTGAGCGACTTCGCAAATCGCTCGTGGAGGAATGCCAGCCGCAACTGGTCTCGCCGCCTCGGCGACCAGACACTGCGTCTCAACCATCGGACTTT
The DNA here is from genome assembly GCA_937975745.1 of uncultured Planctomycetaceae bacterium. GTDB lineage: Bacteria > Planctomycetota > Planctomycetia > Planctomycetales > Planctomycetaceae > CALJUK01. Next base: position 3,172 of record CALJUK010000988.1, read on the forward strand.
TCGCTGTCCGGCGGCTCTTTCTCCGAATACCACGTCATACGCCGAATTGGCGAAGGTGGAATGGGGATTGTCTACGAGGCCGTCCATACACCACTGGGCAGGCGAGTTGCGCTCAAGGTCCTGCGGGATCATCTGAAGTCGACGGAAGAGGGGCGAGCACGCTTCTTGAGAGAGATCAAGATGGCGGGACGGCTGTCGCATCCGCGGATTGTGCGGGCCTACGATGCGCGTTACGGCGAGAACGATCCGGTCTCGCTCGTCTTCGAACTCCTCGAAGGTGCCGATCTCGGACGAATCCTCAAACAGACATCACGGTTCGCCGTGTCGGACGCCTGCGAAGTCGCCAGGCAGGTGGCTGAAGGGCTTGGCCACATTCAAGAACACGGCCTGGTGCATCGAGATATCAAACCGTCGAACATTTTCCTGTCTGCAACGCGAGACGCAAGCGGCAACATCACGGCGACATCAGCCAAGATTCTCGACCTGGGGCTAGCATCGCTGACATCAGAAACGACTGAGATCACGCTGACAACGCTTGGCCAAGTCGTCGGAACAATCGACTATATTGCCCCCGAACAGATCCAAGGCAGCAACACTGTGGATATTCGGGCCGATCTCTACTCGCTCGGATGCACGTTGTAACACTTGATCGGAGGGGCTCCCCCGTTTGCCGGTGAGACCGGACCGTACAGAAAACTGTGGGCACACAAAGAGGTGGTGCCGCCGCCGTTGAGCGAGGCCACACCAGCCGTGCCGAAAGCAGTTTCCGACATCGTTGCGAGGCTCCTCTCGAAGGATGCAGAGGATCGCTATCCTAATCCGTCAGCACTGGTTGACGCACTGTTGCCGTTTTGCGACGGGAGTGACTTGGCCACACTCTGTGGCGAGTTCTTGGCGAATGCGCCGGCTGAGCCCTATCCGGCCGGAGATGTTGTAGGCCACGCTATTGTTACGCAGCACACGGGCCGCGATCTGCGGAGGGCCGAGCAGCAACCAGGTGACCGGCGAAATAAGATTTGGCGGTGGATCGCCGCTGCATGCGTCATCGGGGTTGTCTCGCTGGCTGGGCTTCTGGCAAGTCTGCCATTCGTGAGCACTGCGAAGCCGGTATCCGTTTCGCCGTCGGAACTGCGGTCGCCAGAACCATCGACATTAGAAGCACGGGCCGTGACTGGCAGCGCGTCGCCAACGAACTCCGTCGCCGACTCTCACTTCGCGCTGATGCTGGACGGCGAGGACGATGCGATTATTACCCCATACTTCTACGACGGCACCACCTCGGTCACGTTCGAACTGTGGTGCACTCCGTTTGGGACATTGGATCGGAGAAAGAAAGAACTCATCAGCAGTGCGGAAACCGCTGGTATCGCGTTGGGGATTATCGAAGATCGGCACGTCAAGTTCCTCCTGCACGATGGGAACTACTATGCGCCTATCCAAGCAAACGACTGCATCGTTCCCGGTAAGAAGACGCATGTCGCGGCCGTATTCGATGAAATCAGCATTCAGTTGTTTGTCAATGGGGCGAAGGCCGGCCCTCCCGTCCCCGTTCGAAGGCGACATCGACCATCGCCGCTTCCCATCCACTTTGGTGCCAATCCCGATCCTGTTCTCGTTGGCCGTGATGTGGCGACGCTACGAGACTGCTTCCGGGGGCTGATTCACCAGTGTCGCATCACGCGCGAGAAACTGTACTCGGAGGACTTTCACCCAGAGGAAAATCTCGCTGCCGATGACCAGACTGAGTTACTGTATCACCTCGATTCGGGATGGGGAGACATTGCCATAGACCTCAGCGGCAATGGGCGAGATGCGAAGATCGCCGGCGGCAGATGGGTTGATGAACGCGAGATCGATGCGGAGGACGCTGCCCCTCAATTCGCATGGCCCAGCGATATTCCTCCACCGGCAATCTCGCCATTTGGAGAAACGCAAGCCCGCAAGCACCAAGTTGACTGGGCAGAGCACTTAGGCGTTCCGGTCGAAGCGAGCGTTACATTGGACAACGCACAACCTATGCAGTTCATTCTGATCCCTCCTGGAGAGTTTCTAATTGGAACCGACCAACGTCGATTGACGGAACTCACTGAGTCTGAACCATTGAAGCTGACCGACTTAGCCCGCAAAGTCCTCCGTGCTGAACACCCTCAGCACCTGGTCACAATCTCGAAGCCGTTTTACATCAGCCGCTTC
>CALJUK010000989.1 GCA_937975745.1 uncultured Planctomycetaceae bacterium
GTTGCACTCTGTTTCTTCAGCCCGAACCGGCCTCTTACACTGCGGACGAATGGCGCTCGCAGTCCGAATGGTCGGGAGAGGATGCGGACCAAGGCGAGGAGACCAATGACGAGGAGTCCGGTCTGGAGGGATCCGCCAGCTATGTTCCGATCGACCCCTGCCAGGGTGTCATTGCAGCCATCCGGATCGCCCTGCAGGAACGGATGCCACGCGAGTTCATCGATCTCGAGACGGACCAGTTCGAGAGCCTCTCTGCCGCCTTGCCAGATCCTTACGCACTCAAGCAGGTCTCGCTGGAGAAATTTGCGGCCGCCATTCTGCCGTCACTTCCCCGGTTGCCGGCCGGTCAGCCGACCGACCGGGTCCGGACCATGGCGGCGCGCTTGCGGGAATTGGAGACGCGGTACAACTCCATCTTGCTGGTTTGCTCGCTCACGGATTGGCCCTGGATTCGCGAAGCCTATACACAGCCGCTGGCGTCATCTGCCTTGGACGATGTGGTCCGGCCGACCGAGATTCTCGCGTCCGATGCGCTGTCGATGCTGTTCTGGCTGGGAGAGCTTCCCTTTATTACCGGCCTGTACGAACAGGCTCGGGCCGACCTTGCCGACGACGAGAATCTCTCTGTGGATGGCGTGAAAGAGCTTCTGCTGACCACACGGGACACTTATCAGAGAGAACTTGGTTCACTGGCCCGCAATATCACACCGCAGCTGCTCGGCGTGTATTCGCAATATGTCCGAAATCTGTCGTTGATCGAACGGAGGATGACGCCCGACCTGTACACACTGGTCGAAGCGGGGCGACAAATTGCCGGCGACCAGTTCGCGATCATTCTGGCCGAGACTGCCAGCCAGTATCCGTTTCAGCAGCGGCTCCCCTTCCCGACGATTAAGTTCGGGATCGGCCGAGCACGGCTTCCGGGGGATGACGTCGTCCGGATGAAAAGCCGCCTTCCTGGCCATCCGATTTCATGGCGGACGACCACGCTGACACCAAGGCCGCCAGATTCGATTCGCGAACACTGGCAGATGCAGTGGGACCCGCACCGTCAGTGCAGTTGGCCCGCCGAAGATGTCGGGATCGAGCGATTTCGGACACACGTGAAGGACCGGGCGCTGGCCATTCTGGGGAACGATCTGGCCCGCACGGAGAAGTTTTCCACCAGTTTGAAAGACGGGCTCGACATCCGCGAGACGCTGCGGAACTGGCACACGGGGGACCTGTTTGTGAAGGTTTGCCCGCCGTCGCGCGGGAATGTCGACTGCGTGGTCATGCTGTTCGATTCCCCCGCCGATCCGCGCAACTACCCGTGGCGGATCACCTGGCAGGCAGAACACCATGACGAATCGACACTCGCCCTGTTTGCGACGGACTTTCAGTCGGAGATGATCGGACCGGGAATCGGACTGGCAAAGTACGGCGGGGCGGTCTTTCTATTCCCGCCACGCGAAGTCTACGAAGTCTGGCAGGACCCTCGCTTCGACGTGGCCGATACGCTGGAGGAACGCCTGCTGCTGGCAGCTTGTACATACAGCGACGAACGACATATTGCGCTGCTCAGCCACAAACCCCCGGGACGAGCCTGGAAGCATATTGCCCGTCGGTTCGGCAAGAAGCTGGTACACATCCCGCTCAGTGGCTTCAGCCAGGAGACAATCGCCCAACTGCAAATGTTTCACGTCCTCAACGGACAGGAAGTTCGCAGTTATGCCGCACACTTCATCCGCCGCACATGACTCCTCGTTCTCAATGCCACTGGCATCAACGAAGGGCGACATCCAGCAGTTGCGTCCGTTTTTTCAGGAATCGCAGCAGGAAGAACGCCCCACAACTAACGCTCAGCACGACTTGCCAGCCGACGCAAATGTGGTAGCGATCCTCCATGATCAAGTGCTTGCCGAAGTCGACTGCAGCGAAGCCGATGCCGATTCCCAGCAGACCGCAGTATTCGCGGCGCAGAACTGTGCGGAGCGAAAACGACAGAGACGACGGCTGCCACAGTGATCTGCAGGGAATAATGGCTGGCGTCACTTCGGCCCAGGCGATGTAGTCGATGCCGAACTTGTCAGCCAGGAACTCCTCTTCGGCGGCGGCGATTCGTTCGTAATACAGTCCATACATGCAGACAAACAGCAGGGTCGTCGCCAGGTCGGAGAATGACATGACAATTCCGGCCCAGATCAGAAAGTTGCCGACGTACAACGGATGCCGAACCACGGAATAGGTTCCCGTCGTATTCAGTACGTTGGCGCGCTGCATTTTGACATTCCGTCCGGAGGTTCCCCCAGGGACAAAGCCGACTGTTCCCGCGCGAACCAGAAAACCCAGGATGGACATGCCCAGACAGGCAATAGCCCACCACTCATCTGCCATGGTGACTTCGTGGAATTGCTGCAGACGCAGGACGGCGATTGTCATCGGCACGCCGAGGAGAATTGGGAAGTAGCTACGGTGGCGAAACAAGAATGCCCCCTGCCGTCCCATTTGCGTCGCGAGCATCGAGTTGCCTCTTGCCAGCAATGCGGTCGAGTTTGAAGTGTCGTCCGCGGAATCCGCAGGACATCCGATTGCATCGGTTGAAAGTGGCGAGAGGAGTGTGATGTTAAGATCAGCCTCGGTCGATTTCAGATGCGTCTGCAATGCCACTTGATCCTCTCCGAAAAGTTTAGTAGTTCGTTCCATAATCATTGTTCAGGACGAGACGGTTGACGGCCTTCCGGCCACAAACGCGGGCGCAACGGCTTCAGCGACGGAGCCTGAGTGAAGAGACATTCTCTTCCTGCAGTTCGTGTGGTTGGTACAGATACCCATCGACTTCAAAGTCAATTGCCTGTATCCCGAAATCATGCAGGACTTTGGCCGACCAGGTCGGCCACGGAGACCAGTCCGCATGAGAGGCAACCGCTGCGCTGACGGGAATCCAAAGAAACGTCGACAGGGACGCGATGCAAGCCAGCGTGACAAGACTTCCGGCGTGCCGTCGACCATTGCTCCGGGAAATCGAGCCTTGCGCCAATCGGACCAGCCTGCGGGCTCGGGCAGACAGCATGCTCGGACCACGACCGAAGCCAAGACTTCCTGAAGCCCTCTGCGCGGTTTGAGTAGACTGTTCAATAACTTGCAACAGTGTTTTCAGGTACCGAACGATATTGCTGCGGTCACAGACGGCGGCCTCGTCACACATGAATTCGCGCGTGAGCGCAGCCTGCTGCGAAGCCCACCAGATCATGGGGTGAAACCAGAAGATGACTTCGACCGCCCGCTCGATGAAGACCTGCAACGGATGGCCGGTTCTCAAGTGTTCCAGTTCGTGCCGCAGGACGAACTCAATCATTTGAGGATCGCCGGCAAGAAGTGCCTCGGGGAGCAGGATGTACGGACGATGGAACTGCCAGCAGAAGGGAGATCCGACGGTGTGGCTGCTCAGCACGATGACCTCGTGCGGGACACGGTCGGCCGTCTTCGGAGTTGTCCCCGGCGAAGGCGGAACGAGGCCCTTCCACGAAAGAGTCTCCGAGCTGACAGCCCGGCAGGACCTTAGAAAACGGGCCGTCTGTACCGAACGAGTCACCAGCAGGACCAGTGAAGACACTGCACCGACCAGCCAGACGACAAAGATGCCGCTTCCGACGCGCGATTCGAGTTGCAGGACTTCCACCGCAACGGGGCGTCCCAAAAACTGCAGCGGGCGAACCATCCGAAAGTGTGGTAGCAACAGACCAGCCAGCAGCAACGACGCTACCAGCAGAGAGCAGGCCGTCCACAACCGACTGTGCTGGCGGACATCGTCTGTCACACGCGTCAACCAGTGTGTCGCAATGATGACAATTCCCACCTGCAGCGAGACAGAACCGAACAGTTCCAGAAATTGGATGGCGTTCACGAGTCGGCCTCCAATGTCTCGATGGCCGCTTTCAACTCGGAAATGTCCGTATCCGTCATATTCGTGCCACCGAGGAGGCTGAGGACGAGCGATTTGACCGAGCCACCGTACAGTCGGGTAGCAAGATCGTCAGTCATGGACCGTTGGACGTCCTCACGCGAGATGATCGCCTCGTACACATAGGCTCGGCCGATTTTTCCACAGCGGCGGATGATCCCTTTGTCATCCAGAATTCTGGCAGTCGTGAGCACGGTGGTGTAGGCCAGTGGTCGGGTCAACGCGTCGACGACGTCCTGGACCGTGACGCGGCCTTGACTCCAGATGACGTCCATCACTTCGAGTTCGCAGTTCGTCAGGTGGCGGTCGGGCATCGTTTCTGCCTTGATCCGAGATTCGCGAGAAAACAGTTCGTTAGCGTCTCATTCGTAACGACGTGCCAGACGCTGGTATTCCGCACGAGAGATGTTTTCCGACAGCAGCGTGACTCGACCGTCTCCCCACAGGAAGTTGGAACCTCCCGGATGGCGACTCGCGAATTCGCATTCGTCGCACGCATGACAATTGGGAGCAGTCTCGGCCATGCCGACGAGCCTGCAGGCTCCGTCCGCGCCACGACGGTCCACACCCAGCCATGTCGATGGCACTCGGGCCATGGTTCGTTCGCCAACCAGCAATGTGTTGCTCAAACCTCGTTGCAGTTCGGCCATTCGGACCACGTGCTGCTCCAGAAAGACACCGTCACCAGGGCTGGCGGGAATCGAGTCGTCCGGTTCACTCGTTCCAAACACACCGAAGTAACTGGCCGTGGGGAGATCGAACAATGGGAGCCCAGGCCCCAACGCGTCCGGTTCGGTGAGCAGGGTGAACGTTGTCGACGTGATGTCGGATGGGCATAGCAGCAGCTTCAGCGACACGCTTCTCACGGCAGCATTGTCATCATGCTGCAACGGAGCCCCACAGTTGACGCGGTGATAGACCGCCCGCTGCTCAAGATAGGGCAACAACGGAACCAACCAACCGTAGGCAGAATTTTCGCTCGGCTCCCATTGCCACCCGGGGGGAAAGGACCGCGAAACGGCATGGTACGAGTCGAGCGCAATTCCGATCTGTCGGAGCTGGCTGACGCATTGCACACCCGCGGCCGCTTCGCGGGCGGCACTGATTGCCGGAAGCAGCACAGCTGCCAGAGTGCTCATCACACTGCAAACGCACAGCAATTCCAGGACAGTCAGGCCCGACCGTGCCCCGCGTGACTGCCGATGTCTCGACATGCGATCCCGCCGCAGAATGCGAGGTCGCTGCGTCCGGCACTGGTATGGTTTCCACGTCACGGCGTGTCCTGGCCAGTCCATTGGTCAAGAATCCCCGGAAAAGGTCCACGCAATGTTCAAAAGGCAGATGGGTTTTTACGATGCCTTTAGTATTTTGTCAATACGGTGTCTTTAGTATTTCGTCAAGGGGGATTCACCAACTGTGTAGGATGATGCAGACCGAAGAGTGTAGGAAGTGAGTCGTCTGATTCAGACCGAAGCGCCGCAATTGGGGCACTCCGAATCACCAGCCAGGGACGATCCACAGTGGCCGCAAACGCGAGGGGGGGCCTCTTCGTGACGTGTCATGACATCGACTTGGTCGATGTTGTCCAGCTCGCGATTGGCCCGGTCGATGATCCGGTGGAACAGCCGCGCATGCTGAAAGAAGCCGTATCCCACGACAGCGAAGATCGCCACAAAAACCATCCCCGCGAACAAGAAGACGGCATCGAACAGTAAGTTCATCCTGGTCCCTCGCGTTGGCCCGGGCTGGTAACAGTCACGATACCTGAGTTCGTCGGCCGGCGAATGACGAACCGGGCGAGCCCAGCGGATGCCGCTTCCCGCTGGCCTTCTCACCGGTGTCATCGGCGGTGAAATTCCTGGCAGCTGCCTTTAGCTGGTCAGCTCGCGCAGCTGATCGATGTAACGCGGGATCGCTTTCCGGGGATCTTCGGCGGCTTCGTATTCCAGGACGAGATAGCGGCAGTAGCCCGCTTCGCGGAGGATGCCGACGATTCGCTCCAAGTCGGCCGGCTCTGCCGGACCTTTGCGGCCGTGCGGATGCATTTCGGTCTTAATCTGAGCGTTGACCGCCAATGGGGCGATCTTTTCCAGTGCCGCGTAGGGGTCTTCCAGTTGGAAATTGCCGCTGTCAAAATTGATTCCGAAGAACGGTGAGGGGGAAACCTGTTCGACAATCCGCAGCATTGTGTCGGGGTCGGAGGTAATTCCACCGTGGTTTTCTAAAGCCAGAATCACGCCTTTGGTGGCGGCATAGGCCACTGACTCGTTAATTCCGCGGGCGCAGCGGGCGATCGCCTGCGTTTCGGATGCTCCCTTGGGCGCATTGCCGGCAAAGATCCGGATGCAGGGGGCACCAATGCGGGCCGCGTGGTCGATCCACATCCGCGTGGTGGCGAGTGTTTCTTGCCGCTGGTCCCCCTCGGGGAGGCAGAAGTCATTGGCGATCGCCGTGCCGGAAATGGCCATTCCGTGGGACTTCACGCGGTCCTTCAGCGAGTCGAGGTACTCGGGCGTAATGTCCCGGCGGAAGTAGTAGCTGGTCAACTCGGTTCCGTCGAGTTTCAGCTCGGCGCAGTAATCGATGAAGTCTTCGAGTGTCATCGTCGGATTGCCGTCGCGCGGTGTCGGCCAGTTGCGGGGGAGCGAGCGATGAAAAGAGTACGCCGCCAGACTGAGCGACATACACTTTGCGGGCCCCGCTGGGGGCTCGGCAGCGGTCGCGATTGATGGCAGGGAATGGGGCGCCATCAGTCCAGCCGCCAGGCCGACTCCAAGTTGGCCCGAGGTCTGGAGAAAATCGCGGCGGTTGACTATCGAGCGGGAACTTTCTTCGTGCATGGCGTGTCTCCTCGAAAGGGTGAATGTTCGCATTGTGGCCTGACGGGGGCTTTCGCGTAAAGTGGTGATCTGCCGGCTGAATTGCAAACTGGCGGGTCTTCAATACACTTGGCTGCAACGCACTGGCCAAACTCTGCTGGCCTACGCATTCACAAAACCACTGTGACGTGCCTTTGGACCGATACCGGACGGCACGAGGAACCCACGATGCCCCGTTACGATGCCGACCGAATTGAACGCAAATGGCAGCAATTCTGGAAGGAGAATCGGACTTTCCGGACAGAGGGAATCGATCCGGCTCGCGAAAAGCTGTACGTGCTCGACATGTTTCCCTATCCGTCGGGGCATGGGCTGCAGGTGGGGCACCCGGAAGGATACACGGCGACCGATATTGTCTGCCGCTACGCCCGAATGCGGGGCAAGAACGTGCTGCATCCAATGGGCTGGGATGCATTCGGGCTGCCGGCCGAGCAGCACGCCGTCAAAACGGGAACCCATCCGCGCGAAACAACCGCCAAGAACATCAATACGTTTCGCCGGCAGTTACAGATGCTCGGCTTCAGCTACGATTGGGATCGCGAATTGTCGACGACCGATCCCGAATACTTTCGTTGGACGCAGTGGATTTTCCTGCAGTTGTTCAACACGTGGTATGACGTCGACCTGCAGTGGACCGGCCCCGATGGACGTCAGCGGACAGGCAAGGGCCGACCGATCGCGGAACTTCCCATTCCCGACGAAGTCTCCTCCGCCGGAGACGAAGCGGTCCGCCGCTACCAGGACAAACACCGACTGGCGTACCAGCACGAGGCGCCAGTCAACTGGTGTCCGGCGCTGGGGACGGTCCTTGCCAACGAAGAGGTCATCGACGGCAAGAGCGAACGGGGCAGCCATCCCGTTGTCCGAATTCCACTCCGGCAGTGGATGCTGCGGATCACCGCCTACGCGGATCGGTTGATGCAGGAACTGGACGACGTGGAATGGCCCGAATCGGTCAAAGCCCTCCAGCGAAATTGGATCGGTCGCAGCGAAGGGGCCGAAGTCGACTTCTACATCGGCGATGGCCAGTCGGATCTCGACGCGGCATTTGAAGAGTGGCGATACAAACGGCAGATACAGGGCTTTCCGACCGAGCCCGAAGGAGATGTCCTGCGGGTCTACACCACTCGGCCCGACACGCTCTTCGGTGCCACATATATGGTGATCGCACCCGAGCATCCGGCTGTTGACCGTTTGACAGCCGAGGAACATCGCCCGGCTGTCGAAAAGTACCGGCAGGCAGCCTCCACCAAGAGTGACCTCGACCGGACCGACCTGGCCAAAACCAAGACGGGTGTCTTTACGGGTGCTTACGCTGTCAACCCGGTCAATGGCGAGAAGGTTCCGATCTGGGTCGCCGACTATGTCCTCGTCAGTTACGGAACGGGTGCCATCATGGCGGTCCCCGCGCATGACTTGCGCGACTGGGAATTCGCCGTCACATTCGACCTTCCAATTATTCAGGTTGTCGAGCCGCCCGCCGACAACCAGCCCAGCCGGGAAGAAGCAGAACTCGCGCGGGACATTGACGGTGTTCGGCAGACACCGTTCGCCGGAGTGGGGACGGCCATTCATTCCGGTCCTTACGATGGCCTGACCACCGGTGAGTTCAAACTGCGGATTACCGAGGATCTGGCAACGGGTGGGTTAGGCAAAAGGGCCATCAATTTTCGCCTCCGCGACTGGTTGTTCAGCCGGCAGCACTTCTGGGGCGAGCCGTTCCCGATCTGGCATGAGTTGGACTCGGACGGAAAGCCGACCGGTCTGATGCGGACCGATTCGGACGATCAACTTCCCGTCGAACTCCCCGAAAACTTCCAGTTCCAACGGGAACTCAACAATCCCGAACCGCCGCTCGCCTCCGCACCAGAAGACTGGCTGTATCAGACGGCCGAAGACGGCGTTCGGCTCAAACGCGAGACAAACAGCATGCCGCAGTGGGCTGGCTCGTGCTGGTACTACCTCCGCTTTGCCGACCCGAAAAACAGCAAGCGGTTCGTTGATCCGGAAATCGAACGGTATTGGCTGCCGGTCGACCTGTATATTGGTGGTGCCGAACATGCGGTGCTGCACCTGCTGTATTCGCGATTCTGGCATAAGGTCCTGTTCGACCGCGGACATGTATCGACGCCCGAACCGTTCCGCCGTCTGGTGAACCAGGGGATGATTCTGGGGGAGGCGGAGATCACCGGCTACCAGACCGCAGAGGGACGCTGGGTCTCCATCCGCGATGTCCAGGAGCAGGCGGACGAAAACGGCCAGACACGACGTTTCGAGCAGTCGAGCGGCGAGGCAGTCAGCTTGGTTCGCGTCACCAGCGACCAAGTCCAGAAGAAGGGGGACGAATTCGTCCTTGTCGATGACGCGTCCATCGTGGTCGAAAGCCGTGCGTATAAGATGTCCAAGTCGCGGGGAAACGTGATTAACCCGGACGACATCGTCCGCGAGTACGGTGCCGATTCGCTCCGAATGTACGAGATGTTCATGGGGCCGCTCGAACAGATGAAGCCCTGGAGCATGAACGGTGTGGACGGTGTCAGCCGCTTTCTCGGCCGTGTCTGGAGAATGCTGATTGATGACCGAGCCGAGGAAGTCTGTTTGAACTCGGCCGTCCAGGAGGTTGATCCGACCGAAGATCAGCTTCGAGTGCTGCACAAGACGATCAAGGCAGTCACCGAGGACATCGAGAAGCTCTCCTTCAATACGGCTATCAGCCGTCTAATGGAGTTCACGAACGAGATTGGCCCGCAGGACCCGCGTCCGAAGTCGATCCTGGAACCGTTTGTTCTGCTTCTCAGTCCACTGGCACCCCACATTGCGGAAGAGTTGTGGGGGGTGCTCGGTCACGACGGGACCCTGGCCTACGAACCCTGGCCGGCATTCGACGAGTCGAAGATTGCCGAGTCCGAAATCGAAGTCCCCGTCCAGGTTAATGGAAAGTTGAGAGGCAAGGTGCGCGTTCCCGCCGATGCCGACAAGACGGCGTTGGAAGAGGCCGCCCGCGCCGACGAGGCCGTCAGCAAGAACCTGGAAGGAAAGCAGATCGTCAAGACAGTCGTTGTCCCAGGACGGTTGGTGAACTTTGTTGTCCGGTAGTGATTCTCATGGGGAATTCGTTCTGTGAACGAAAGCCCAGTACAGTTTGAGCTTGCCGAACGGTATCCGGCCTCGTAGACTATTGCGTTCGCGAAGCGGCTGTCTGAGGCGACTGTGCTCCGGCGGTGCTTGGTGTTTCTAAGTTGCTGTGAAGGCAACATTTGCGAATTGCACGGCCCGCAGCCTGCGATTGCAGTTTACTGACCGCCCCTAGTCCGGGACGCGTCCGCCCCAACCGTGGTAGCCCAGGCGTGTCGCTTTTTGGCCCGGCAGTTATTTCAGCCAATGCCGTAGTGCGGCGAGAGAACAATGAAGAAAGACATCCATCCCGATTATCGTGAAGTCGTCTTCCTGGATACATCAACCGGGACGCAGTTCTTGACGCGGTCCACAATTCGCACGGACAAGACGATCAAAGCTGATGACGGCAAAGAGTACCCGTTGGTCTCGACGGACATCACGTCGGCATCACACCCGTTCTTCACCGGTAAGATGAAGTACGTCGATGCAGCCGGACGGGTCGAGAAGTTCCAGAAGAAGTACAACTGGAACAAGCGCAAGAAGGACGGCCAGGAAGCCGAGCAGGCGGAGAGCTAGCGAAGCGGCGCTGACGAGTGTCATCAGACGTGGGGAGTCGACGGGGAAACCTGTCGGCTACCGGTGTCGTCGATTCGTTTGTCGTCGTCGTTCCGCATCTTACAGCCGTTAGATTTCGGCTGCCGCAACCTCAAACTCACGGTTGAGTATGTTCCCTCCTCTGCAGGCGAAGTTGAAGCGTTTCGAGGAAATTGAGCGCCAGCTCCAAGACCCGGAAGTGCTCTCGAATACAACTTTGCTCGTGGAATTGCAGCGTGAATATGGTGGCCTGCAGAAGGTTGCTTTGAGCGTTCGCGCGTTCAACCAGAGAGAGCAGGACATTGCTGCCGCTCGCCAGATGGTGGCGGAAGAGAAGGACCCCGAAGCGCGGGAATACGCTGAGAGCGAACTGGAAGAACTGCTCGAAGAGCAGGAGAAGCACCGCCAAGAGCTCGAAGACGTTCTGCTGGCGGGAGACTCGATCACCCGGGGCGCGCTGATCATGGAGATTCGCGCCGGTACGGGGGGTGACGAAGCGGCCCTGTTTGCGCGCGATCTCTACGAGATGTATACCCGCTACGCCGAGGTGAAGCACTGGAAGGTGGAGGTTTTAAACCTCGAACCGTCCGACCTGGGGGGCATTCGCGAAATCGCCATGTCGATCAGCGGCGAAGGTGCTTTTTACCGGCTGCAGTTCGAAAGCGGCGGACATCGTGTGCAGCGCGTCCCCGAGACGGAAACGCAGGGGCGAATTCACACCAGCGCCGCCACCGTGGCCGTTCTTCCTGAACCGACCGAAGTCGAACTGATCATCAAGCCGGATGACCTCCGTATCGATACCTTTCG